>JAEZJH010000391.1 GCA_023436385.1 Pseudomonadota bacterium | reverse complement strand
CTCGCCGCCCAGCGTCGCCAGCTCCTCCTCGAGGGCGGCGATCCGCCGGCCGCCCTGCGCCAGTTCCGCGGCGAGGGCCTCCTCCCGATCCCGGGCGGACGCCCGGGCCTGGGCCAGCTCCTCGGCCACCGCCGCCGCCCGCTCCTCGGCCTCCGCGATCGCCGCCGAAAGCTCCTGCTCGCGGCGCGCCTTCTCGTCTCCCAGCTCGGCCAGCGACGCCTCGAGCCGCGCCGCCGCCGAGCGGGTCCGCCCCAGCTCCTCGCCCAGCGATTCGCCGTGGGCCCGCTCCGTCCGCAGCTCGTCCTCGAGGCCGGCGATCCGCCCGTCCCGATCGGCGACCTCCCCGGACAGCTCCGCCTCGCGGCGGGCCTTGGCCTCCCGGAGCTCGTCGAGCTCCATCCCCCGAAGCTCCAGCTCCTCGCTGCGGGCGGAGAGCTCCGCGGCCAGGGCCGCCTCCCGCTCCTGGGCCTCCGCCCGGTCGCGGGCCAGCTCCGCCTGGAGGGCGGATGCCCGGGCCGCCGCCTCCTCCCGGAGCCGCGCCAGCTCCGCCACCAGATCGTCGATCCGCCGCTCCCGGGCGGCGATCTCGCCGGAGAGCACCGCCTCCCGGGCGGCGAGCCGTTCGACCAGCTCCTTCTCCCGGGCCGCGGCCTCGTCGAGGGCCCGGGCCAGCTCCTCCTCGAGGCCGGCGATCCGCCGGGCCTCCTCGGCGAGCCGCGCCTCCAGCTCGGTCTCCCGGGCCAGCGCCGCCTCCCGGGTCCGGGAGAGCTCGTCGGCGAGCCGCTCCTCCCGGGCCAGGGCCTGGGAGATCCGCTCGTCGAGCTCGGCCTCCCGGCGCCGGGCCTTCTCCGCCTCCCCGAGCCGGAGCGCCTCCGCCGCCGCCAGTTCGGCCCGGAGCTCCGTCTCCAGGTCGTCGCGCTCGGCCCGGAGGGCCTCGATCTCGCCCTCGAGGTTGCCGACCGCCTCGACCTTCTCCGCGATTGCTTCGGAGAGCTCGGCCTCCCGGCGCTGGGCCAGCTCGCGATGGGTGGCGAGCTCGCCCTCGAGCTGGGCGATCTTCGCCTCCCGCTCCGCGATCCGATCGGTGAGGGACTCGTGGATCCCGTCCCGCTGCACCCGGAGGTCGTCCCGCTCCCGAACCAGGTCGGCGACGTCGACCTCGAGCCGCTCGATCTCCGCCCCCAGCTCCCGCTCCAGCTCGACCCGGGAGGCGCGGGTGGAGAGCAGCTCCTCCTCGAGGAGCGCCCGCGCGCTCGCGGCCTCCTCGAGGCGCCGCTCGAGCTCGCGGGCGAGGAAGTCCCGCTCGGAGGCGACCTTCTCCAGGTTCTCCGCCAGGGCCTGCCGGTCCCGGGCCGCCTCGTCGAGCCGCTCGTCCCGTTCCCGGGCGAGCCCGGCGAGATCCTCGGCGGCGGTGGCCAGGTCCGCCTCGAGGCCGGCGATGACGGTCTCGCGCCCGGCGAGGGCCACGGAGAGTTCCCGCTCGCGGCCCTCGAACGACCGGCGGGCCTCCTCGGCCTCGTGGTGGAGTCGCTCCACCTCGGCCCGGACCCCCTCCAGCTCGGCGAGCTTGCCGGTGAGCTCGGCGTCCCGCTCCTCCAGCTCCCGCCGGAGGAGGGCCAGCTCCCGTTCCTTGCCGGCGACGACCTCGATCACCTCCTTCTCCTGGAGCGACTTCTCGAGGAGGAGGTTGTCGACGGTCTCGGCGTGCTCCTGCTCCTTGCGCAGGTAGCGATCGCGGGCGTCCGCCAGGCGCCGGACCAAGTCGTCGACCTGCATCTTCAGCGTCTGGATCTCCACCTCCTTGTCGTGGAGGCGGTCATCCACCTGCTGGAGCTCGCGCTCCCGGAGGCTCCAGAGCTCGGAGAGCCGGGCGATCTGCCCCTCGCGGCCCCGCAGTTCGTCCCGGAGGAGCTGCAGCTTGCCCTCGGGAGTGCCCATCAAGTCGCGCCGGACCCGGGACGGCCGGCCGCCGCCGCGGGTCTCCGCGACCAGCTCCGCCTTCCGGTCGGCGACGGTGGCGAAGGCGCGCTCGAGGAAGGAGCGATCGTCTTCGGTGAGGGCGCTGCGCCGCTCGCGACGCGGGATCTTCGGCGGACGGGGAGCGGCGGCGGCGGACGGCACCTCCGGCGCGTCGAGCGCGGGGCCGCTCTTGGGCCCGTCGCCGAGGAGCGCGTCCTCGAACGACGCGGCCAGCGCTTCCGCCTCGTCGCCGGAGGCGGATTCGGGAGCGGCACCTTCCTCGGCGCCCTCGGCGTCCGCGGCCTCGACTTCCTCGACGTCGAGGGGTTCGGCCTCGACGAGGTCGTCCTCGGAGAGCTCGATCGGCCCCTCCGACCCGAGCAGCTCGCCGACCTTCCGGCACAGCTCCTCCATCTCGAAGGGCATCGCGATGTAAGCGGAGGCGGCCCGCCCGGGGTCGGCGCCGTGCTCGGCGAGGGCCTCCGGCGAGGCGTCGCTCGAGGCGAGGATCACCGGCAGTTCCGCCGTGGCCGGATCCCGGCGCAACCTCGAGCAGAACGCGAAGCCGCTCTCGTTGGGCAGCTCCGCCCGGACGATGAGCAGGTCCGGCTGGCGATCGTCCAGGTCCCGAAGGGCCAGGGCGGCGGTGGGGGCGATAGAGGTGGAGTACCCGTCCTGGTGGAGGACGGCCGCCATCTGGAGGGCGAATTCACCCTCGGACTCGACGATCAGGATGCGCCGGTTTTCCATGGAAAGGCGATCCTACGATCGGGCCCGGGTGAAGAAAACCCCCGGATGGACAGAGGGTTTTGCCCTACACGGGCCTACGCTTCGGGTCCTGTGGGCCCCTCCGGCCCGGCAAGCGGACCTGGCCGGGAGCGGGCCTCGTGTGGGAGAATGGCTCGCCGTTCGGGGGACGCGGGACCCATGGCTCGGCCCGATTGAATCTGGCGACTCCGCCCCGCGTCCTCTCTGCGAACGCCGGATCCGGCTCCGCCCGGGTCGATCGATAGACGGGGCGACCTTGCGGTCCCCCACCCCTGCGCCTAAGATCGCCGCCCCCCACAAGGAGATTCGCCGTCATGCGCCTCGCTCTCGCCCTCGTTGCCGCCCTTGCCCTCTCGTCGCTCGTCCCGAGCGAAGCCGTAGCGGCGAAGAAGCGCGGGCCGGGCAAGCCCGGGCCGGATCGGATGGAGGAGAACTGCACGGACCTCGTGGGCCACCAGCTCGAGGCCTGCCGGGTGATCGGCAAGTACCTCGATCTCGGCAAGGCCCAGAAGTGGGACGCGGCCAAGAAGCTGATCCACCCCAACACCCTCGAGGTGATCGCCCGGACCAAGAAGACCACCGGCGACGAGCGCCACGCGATGGCGCCCTGGTACTGGGCGAAGAACACCTACCTCGTCACCGACTGGAAGATCGGCGAGGTCCAGGACTCGATGATGGGCACGGTGCAGATCACCGTGGTCGAGACCCGGTACCAGGTCGAGGAGGACGGGATGAGCGAGGGCGAGGAGTCGACCTACCTCGCCGGGAAGCACAAGGGCACCTGGTACGTCGTCGACGTCCAGCGCGGCGGCGGCACCTTCCATCCCTCCTCGATCAAGGTCGGGATGAAGGGCTACTTCGACGAGGTGAAGGAGCCGGAAGGCGAGGCCCAGGCGGAGAAGGCGCCGAAGGCCGAGGGGCCGAAGATCGAGGCGGAGGAGAAGCCCGCCTTCGAGACGATGGGCGAGAACGAGGAGTAACCGCGCCGCCCGTTTCCGCGGTACCCCACGGCGGCCTCCGGGCCGCCGTGGTCGTTCCTTCCCCCTACGCCAGCGCTTCCTTCGCCCGCGCCACGTCGCCCTCGTGCTTGAGCACGACGTTCAGGGTCGCCGCCACCAGCTCCGGCGCGAGGGCGTCGGCGCCGAGGAGCACCAGCGCCCGCGTCCAGTCGAGGGTCTCGGCGATCGAGGGGAGCTTCTTCAGGTCGAGGGCCCGGAGCTTCCCCACCGCCTCGACGATCTGCCGGGTCAGGGTCTCCCCCGCCTCCGGCACCTTCGCCCGCACGATCGCCAGCTCCCGCTCCGGCACCGGGAAGTCGATGAACAGGTGGAGGCAGCGGCGCTTCAGGGCATCGGAGAGCTCCCGGGCCGCGTTGGAGGTGAGGAGGACGCGCGGCCGGTGCCGGGCGGCGAAGGTGCCGATCTCCGGGACGGTGACCGCGAAGTCGGCGAGGACCTCGAGGAGGAACGCCTCGAACTCCGGGTCGGCCTTGTCGATCTCGTCGATGAGGAGGACCACCGGCTGCTCCGCCCGGATCGCCTTCAGGATCGGCCGGGGGAGGAGGAAGCGCTCCGAGAAGAAGACCCCCTCGTTGCCGCCGATCCGGGCCGCCGCCTCCGCCAGCGTCGGCGCGTCGCGGAGCGTCTCGTCGAGCCGGTCCTTGAGGAGCTGGGTGTAGAGGAGCTGCTTGGCGTACTCCCACTCGTAGAGCGCCTTGGCCTCGTCGAGGCCCTCGTAGCACTGGAGCCGGATCAGCTCCCGGCCGGTGGCCCGGGAGAGCGCCAGGGCCAGCTCGGTCTTGCCGACGCCGGCCGGGCCCTCGACGAGGACGGGCTTCTCGAGGCGCTCGGCCAGGAAGACGGTGGTGGCGATCTCGCGGGACGGGAGGTACCCCGCCTCCGCGAGTCGGGCTTCGACCTCGGGGATGCCGGCGAACACGGGCTGGGAGGACATGGCGCCCGGATCTACCCACCGCCCCGGGCCCCGTCAAATGGAGCGTCGCCAGCTCGCGCCGCCGGAATTCTTTCCAGGCGGTGTCGGCGACGGTGGCAGGAATGCCAGGGTGCCCCCGTGGCCGGTTGGCCGCGGGCCCGCCGCGCCATCCGCCAAGTGACCGAAACAACTCGGGGTGGCCCGCGCCGCCGGGTGGCCCCGGGCGCGGCACGGGGCGTGCAGCACCTGCCACCGGTCCCGGGCCCCGGCGGCGCCGGAAGTCCGAGGCCGGAGGTCGTCGGGTCATGTCCCCGCTGAAGCTCGTGCTCCTCGTCCTGGCGCTGATCCTTCCCGGCGGCACACTGGTGCTGCTGGCGATGGCGGCGTGGAACGCCGTCCGCCGCCGCCCCGTGCTCGCCCCGGCGAAGCTCGAGCTGCCGCCGGCGCGCCGAACGGCACCCTAGCCGAGCCCGATCCGGACCCGGATCGGCCCGCCCGCCACCTTGCCGACCGCGGTGGAGATCCCGTCCGCGGTGCGGGTGAAGCGAAGGTCCACCCGGCCGTCGCCGATCCGGAGTCCGCCCACGTGGACCAGGCCGAGCCAGGGCGGCAGCTGCGGGTTTCGCACGTAGAGCGTGCGCCGCGGTGCGTCCGGAAAGAGCCCGAGGCACGCCCGCAGCAGGAGGAAAAAGGTGGCCGAGGCCCAGGCCTGCGGCGAGCAGGCCACCGGGTAGTGCACCGGGAAGTCGCCCTGCCGCCGGCCCAGGCCGCAGAAGAGCTCGGGCAGCCGGTGGTGCCGGAAGTGGAGGCTCGCGTGGTAGAGCGCATCGAGCACCCGCGCGGCCCCGTCCTCCATCCCGTAGGAGGCTAGCCCCATGGCGCAGATCGCGTTGTCGTGGGGCCAGACCGTGCCGTTGTGGTAGCTGAGCGGGTTGTACGAGAGCTGCCGCGAGGCCAGGGTGCGGATACCCCAGCCGCTGAACATCTCCAGCCCGAGCAGCACCTCCCCCACCCGCCGGGCCTTCTCGTCGCTCACCGCCCGGCTCCAGAGGAGGTGCCCGGGGTTCGAGGTGATCGAGTCGACCTGCCGCTTCTCGCCGTCGAGGGCCTCGGCGAAGTAGCCCTTCTCCGGCATCCAGAGGCGCTCCTCGATCCGCCGGGCCATCGCCCGGGCCTCGATCGACAGCTCGGACGCCCGCTTCACCTTGCCGAAGTGCCGGTAGAGCGCCCCCAGCCGCCGCTTCGCATCGCAGACGTAGCCCTGCACCTCGGCGAGGGCGATCGGCCCCTTGGCCACCGTCCCGTCGGCGAAGATCACGCCGTCGTGGCTGTCCTTCCAGCCCTGGTTCTGCAGGCCCTTCTCCGTCTTCCGCGCGTACTCGACGAAGCCGTCGCCGTCGAGGTCGCCAGACCGGTCGATCCACTCGAGGGCCCGCTCCGCGTTGGGGAGGAGGTCGCCCACCGTCTGCCGATCGCCGGTCCACAGGAAGTACTCGGAGAGGAGCACGAGCCAGAGCGGGGTCGCGTCCACCGAGCCGTAGTACGGCGTGTGGGGGACCTCGCCGGCGAGGGCCATCTCGCCGGTGCGGAGCTCGTGGAAGATCTTCCCCGGCTCCTCGTCGCGGGTGGGATCCTGGCGGATGCCCTGATGCGCGGCGAGGTAGACCAGCGCCTCCCGGGCCAGCTCGGGGTTCACCGGCAGCGCCTGGTAGGCGGTGAGGAGCGTGTCCCGGCCGAAGGGGCAGGTGTACCAGGGGATCCCCGCGGCGATCACCGGCGCGCCGCCACGGGTCGAGCCCAGCGCCCGGAGGTCGGCGACCCCCTGCGCCAGGGCCGCGTCGAAGGACTCGCTGTCGGTGTCGATCCGCGTGCAGCGCTCGGCCCAGGCGCGGTACTCCGCCCGGCTCCGGGTGGCCTGCTCCTCGAAGCTGCGCCGCGCCGGGCGCGTCTCCCCGTCGATGGCGGCGAAGACCCGGACCTCGGCGGTGGCCGACTCGTTCGGATCGAGGTGGAACTCGAACCGCGCCTTGCCCGCGTCGAGCCGCGTCGGCCGTCCCTCGAAGCGGAGCTCGGTGCGGTAGGTCCGCCCGTCCCGCCCCCGGTAACGGAAGGTCACCGCTCCGTCGCCGACCTCCGGCGCGAGGTAGACGCCACGCTCGCGCCGCCGCCAGCCGCGGATCTCGAAGACGTCGGCGAAGTCGGCGCCGAACTCGAGTTCGAGCCAGAAGTCGATCGGGTGGACGACGAAGTTGGTGAGGACGTAGCGGTCGGTCAGCTCGCCGTCGACGATCTGCTCCCGCCGGAGGTGGAGGAAGTGGACCGGATCGCCGAGGAGCACGCCGCCGTAGCCCTTGCCGGTGACGGTGAGGTCGATCTGGGTGACGTAGTCGGTGGAGGTCTGGGTGGAGAGGCAGACCGCGGGGCCACCCTGCACCGTGAGCTTCAGGTGCGAGAGGAAGCGGGTGTCCTCGCGGAAGAACCCCAGGTCGCGGGCGCCGGCCGGGGCGATGTCGCCCAGGCGGTTGGTGACCGCGAAGAGATCGCCCTTCTTCAGCGTGAGCTTCTCGACGCCGGTCGACTCCGGGGCCTGCGACGGGTCCTCGTAGCCGAGCAACTGGGCCGCCCGGATC
>JAEZJH010000612.1 GCA_023436385.1 Pseudomonadota bacterium | reverse complement strand
TCACGCGCCGGACCGGCCCGGGGCGAGTCGGGAGGCGGTGGCGGGGCCGACCGCGACGGCCGAGGTGGCCGCGAAGGCGGAGGCCCGGCCGATCTCGGTCCACGACTTCCCGCTGCCGCCGCCGAAGCGGATCCCCCGCGAGAAGCGGCCGGCGACGCCGGCGGCCCGGAGCGACGACGCGGGTGGCCAGCCCACGGCCAAGCGTCGCCAGGCCCTGCCCCACTCGCCGCTCGATCGGCTCTCCGACGACGTGGTCGCCCCCGTCCGCGAGCGCCCCTCCCGGTCCCGGGCGGAGGTCGAAGACGCCGGCGATCTCGCCGCCGACGGCGGACTCCTCCCCGGCGACCTGGCGGCGATGCCGCCCGCCCCGCGGGTGGTGGCGGTGGCGCCGCTCCCCGAGGCGAGGCCGCCCGTGCCGGCCCAGTTCGTGGCGATCGTGAAGAGCGGCCCGGCCACCGTGGCCGACGCCGCCCGGGGCTTCGCCGCGATCCTCCGCCGCGCCGCGCACCTCGACTCGACCTTCCCGTCGGTCGAGGTCGACGAGTTCGGCCGCGATCCGGCCTTCGAAGCCCGGGTCCGCCCACTCCTCGCCTGGATGTACCGGCAGTACTTCCGGGTCGACGAGTACGGCTTCGACAGGCTCCCGCGCACCGGCCCGCTGATCCTGGTGGCCAACCGCGCCGGCGCCATCCCCTGGGACGCGGCGATGGTCGGGATCGCCGCCGGCCGCCACGGGCGCGAGGTCCGCCCGCTCCTCGAGGACGCGGTCTCCCACTTCCCGTTCCTGGGCGTGATCCTCAGCCGCTTGGGCGCGGTGCGGGCCTGCCCGGAGAACGCCGAGCGGATCTTGGGCCCCGGTGGGGCGGTCACCGTCTTCCCCGAGGGCGCCGGCGGCTTCGCCAAGCCGTTCCGCGATCGCTACCGGGTGCAGCGGTTCGGGCGCGGCGGCTTCGTCCGGCTCGCCCTCCGCACCGGCGCCACCATCGTCCCGGTGGCGGTGGTCGGCTCCGAGGAGACCTACCCGCTCCTCGGCCGGGTTCCGGCGCGGCTCCTGGGCGTGCCCTTCCTGCCGATCACGCCCACCTGGCCGTGGCTCGGCGCCGCCGGCCTCTGGCCGCTCCCGTCGAAGTGGACCATCGAGCTGGGCGAGCCGGTCGACCTCTCCGGCCTCGGTCCCGACGACGCCAACGACGACGGCAAGGTGATGCGAATCGCCGAGAGCGTCCGGGGGACGGTGCAGGCGATGCTCGACGCCCGCCTCGCCGACCGCCGCTCGGTCTTCGGCGCCTGATCCGCGCCGGTCCGCCGTCAGTCGATCACGTAGGCGGGATCGGGCGCCGGGCGGGCGAGGAGCTTTGCCGCGTGCCCCTCGGCGCCCTTCCGGCCGAGGAGCCCCTGGGTGATCTTCTTCGAGGCCTCGACGCCGGGCTGGTCGAAGGGGTCGACGCCGTAGAGGGCGCCGGCGTAGGCGGTCGCCGTCTCCCAGAGGAAGAGCAGCTCGCCCACCGCCTTCCCGTCGATCCGCGGGAGGGTGATCGCCAGCGACGGCCGCCCGGCCTCGGCCAGGGCTCCGGCGGTGCCGCGGCGTTCGGCGTCGATCAGCTTCGCCATGGTCTTGCCGCCCAGGTAGGCCAGCTCCGCGTGCTCGGTCCACGCGGCGGGGAGCGGCAGCGGCGCGCCGCGGTCGGCGACGGCGACGAAGGTGACCAGCTTGTCCTCCGGTCCCTCCATGAGGAGCTGTAGCATCGAGTGCTGGTCGGTGGCGCCCACCGCGCGCACCGGCGTCGGGCCCACGCCCGGGTTCTTCCCCAGCGACTCCGCCCAGAGCTGCACCCACCAGTCGCCCACGTCCCGGAGGGCGTCGGCGTAGGGGAAGAGCACCTGGATCCGGCGGCCCTTGGCGGTGTCGAAGAGGTAGTGGATCCCCGCCAGGAAATAGGCCGGGTTCTTCCGGAGGGCCGGCTCCTCGCAGCGGACGCGCATCGCCTCGGCGCCGGCGCAGACCGCCCGGGCGTCGACCCCGGCGGCGGCGATCGGGACCAGGCCCACGGCGGTGAGCACGGAGAAGCGGCCGCCGACCTTGGGCGGCACCGGCAGGGTCCGCCACCCCTCGGCGGTGGCGATCTTCCGGAGCGCGCCCTTCTCCGGATCGGTGATGGCGATCACCCGGTCGGCGAGCTTTCCACCGCACCTCTCGCGGACGACGAGGAGCTGGGCCAGGGTCTCGGCGGTGCCACCGGACTTCGAGACGGCGAGGAAGCAGGTCTTGCCCAGGTCGAGCTCGGCGAGGAGCGCGGCGAAGGTGGCCGGATCGGAGTTGTCGGGGAAGAAGACCCGGGCCCCCTTCCGCTTCCCGGTGGCCTGGAGGTTGTGGAAGGGGCCGGCGAGGGCGGAGATCACCGCCTTGGGCCCGAGCGACGAGCCGCCGATCCCGAGGACCACCACGTTCTCGAATTTGTCTTTCAATTCCTCGCCGAGGGCGATCGCCGGATCGACGATCGAGGCGTCGCCGGGGAGGCCCCACCAGCCCAGGTTGCCCGCGGCCCGGAGCCCGGCCAGGTGCTCGTGGGCGGCCTGGGCCCGGGACTCGAGGCCGGCCAACTCGCCGTCGGCGAGGCCGTGGCGGCCGATCCGCGTGGCGAGGGCATCGTTGGCGTCGAGGGCGAGGCGGGACGGGGCCATGGAATCTCCCGGAGTGGGGCCGGGGGGAAGCGCTCCCGGCCGGCGTGGGGGGAAGACCGGCGAAAATAGCAGGCCCGACCGGTCCCGGCAGTGCCCCGAAGGGCAAGGTGCGCTCGTCAACGCCGGCGCGAGCCGTCGGGCGATCCCCGGGCGTGAAGGCGACCTGCGCCGGGCGGATCACGCCTCCCGGGAGGCGGTCGACCGCGGCGGCGGTCAGCGGGGGATCACCACCGAGGAGAAGGCCTTGGTGAAACCGGCGAGGTTGCCGGTGTGCACCGTCCCGTGGCCCAGGAGGGCGTCGAAGCTGGCGTCGAGCCGGAGCGCCTGCACGGAGAGGGAGGCCCGCTCCCCGCCGGCGTTCACCAGCCGATCGTCGAAGCCCAGCGGCGGGCGGGGGACGGTGACGGCGCTGCTCCCCGCGAACCAGACGTGCCACTCCCGGCCCTGGTCGTCGGCGAAGGCGAGCCGCCCCACCGTCGCGCCGGCCACCGGGGTGCCGAGGAAGAAGCCCCGGAGCGCCGGGTCGAAGTTACCGTCGGCGAAGGTCGGGAAGGCGCCGTCGAAGGTGACGGTGCCGCCGTAGGGGAGCGCCTCGCCCCGGTGGAGGATCCCGGAGAGCGCGGTGCAGCCCGAGCGATCGGCGCTGGTGCAGCTGCCGCCGCCGTCGAGGCGGTCGAGATCCAGCGCCAGGGCCGCCACCAGGTAGGGATGTCCCTCGAGGCCGCCGTGGGCCGGGGCGAGGCGGAGGGCGAGGGGTCCGTCGATCACGCCGTCGGGGATGGCGCCGTCGGCGGCGTCGAGGGC
>JAEZJH010000611.1 GCA_023436385.1 Pseudomonadota bacterium | reverse complement strand
GCCGGGAGCAGTACGCCGGGGGCGGTGGCCGCCCGCGCGAGGGCTGCCAGGGGATTGTGGCCCGCCTCGATCGCCTCCCGGGCGATCCCGAAGGCGAGCACCACCGGGGTGAAGGTCACCGCCCGGGCCAGCCAGATCACCGCCGCCTGGAGCGGGACCGCCCAAGCGAGCCGCAGGGCGGCTCCCAACCCCAGACCGAGGAGGCGGCCGAAGCTCGCCGGCCGTCCGACCGCCCCGGAGGCGGCGGGAACCGCAGGGAAGGAAGGCGACAGCGTTCCTGGGGGAAGGGGATCGGGCATCGGACCGCCGCACGGTAGCCGCGCGCCGGGAGCGGGGCAACGTCCGGGAAACGTTGTTCGGTCGACATCGGTCGGTACCCCCTTGTTTCTGTTCAGCCGTTCAGCCAAACTTCCGTTCCGTACGCCGGGCGTTCGAGACCGGGAGGGCCGATGCAGGAGCTGACGGACCGACAGCGCGCGATCCTCGAGTTCATCGCGCAGCACATCACCGACAAGCGCTTTCCCCCGACCATCCGCGAGATCGGCGAGGGCATGGGGATCCGCTCCACGAACGGCGTGAACGATCACCTCAAGGCCCTCGAGCGGAAGGGCTACCTCACCCGCGGCGAGCTGAAGAGCCGCGCCCTGGTCCCCACCGCGAAGGCCTGGGAGTCGCTGGGAGGAAAGCCGCTCGCGGAAGGCCCCGCCGCCAACGACGACCTGGCGGAGGTGCCGCTGCTGGGCCGCGTCGCCGCCGGCGCGCCGATCCTCGCGGAGGAGAACCGCGACACCGTCCTTCGGGTCGACCCCGCCCTCCTCGGCCCGGCCGGATCGCGGGAGGGCGTCTTCGCGCTCCGGGTGGCCGGCGACTCGATGATCGGCGACGGCATCTTCGACGGCGACATCCTCTTCGTTCGAAAGCAGCCCACCGCCCGCACCGGCGAAATCGTGGTGGCGATGATCGAGGGCGAGGCCACGGTGAAGCGCTACTACCCCGAGGGCGATCGGGTCCGCTTCCAGCCGTCGAACCCGCGCCTCGAGCCGATCTACGTCCGCCGAGAGGACGCCCGGGCTGCCGAGATCCTCGGCGTCGCCGTCGGGGTGTTCCGGAAGATGTAAGGCGCACCCGCCGGGCCGCGGATCGGCGCCCGGGGCGGTCGCCACTGGGCCCTCGCGGGCAGCGCGGTCAACGCTTGGAGGCGATCGACGTCCGCCGGGAGCACGCCCGGCCGCGCGGTCTCCGCGACGGGAACCGGGCTCTACAGCGTCGCTTCGAACGGCGGGAACAGCAGCGGCAGCGAGGGCGCCTGGAGGTCCCGGATCTCCACCCGGGCGCTCCGGCCCTCCACCTCGAGGATCCCCGCCGCCCGCGGCAGCCGGAACCGGTGCGGCCCGGCGCTCCCCGGGTTCACGAAGAGCACGCCGTTCCGCACCTCGACCGCCGGCTGGTGCGAGTGGCCGTAGACCACGATCTTCACGTCGAGCGTGTCGATTAGGCGGCGGGCCGGGAGCACCGGCCGGCCGGGCTTTCCCAGCTCGTGGAGGACCAGCGCGGAGAGCCCGCCCACCGGCACCACCACGTGCGAGGGGAGCTTCTCGCCGTCCGGACCGACGTCGTTGTTCCCGCGGACCACGTCCACCGGAGCCAGCTGGGCCAGGGCCTCGATCACCTGCGCCCCCACCACGTCGCCGGCGTGGAGCAGCCGCTCGCAGCCGACGAACAGCTCGGCGAGGCGGGGCTCGAAGAGCCCGTGGGTGTCGGAGACGAGGCCGTAGCGCGACATCGGTGTTCCCGGTCCTCCCCGGTGCCCGGCGGCTCGACCTGCGTCCGCTCGGACACCGAACAAGCGAAAGGGCCATCCCCTCGCGAGGATGGCCCTCTTAGATGGTGGGCGATGCTGGTTTCGAACCAGCGACCCCCGCCGTGTGAAGACGGTGCTCTACCACTGAGCTAATCGCCCGCAATTCCGAACTCGGTGCCATCTGCCAACCGAGCGCGCGGAGTATGCCGATCGACCCCTCACCTGTCAACGGCGGAGAGCGAATTTTCCGCGCCTCCGCCCTCGCGAATCCGCCTCGGCTCCGCGGTCGGCCGGACGGACCGATCCTCCCGCCGCGCCGCCTCCCGGCGGGCCAGCCGCCCCTCGAGGTCCCGGAGTCGGTGCTTGGTCCGGGCCAGCCGCCGGGAGAGCCGCCGCCACTCGTCACGGCCGGCGATCCCCAGGGTTCGGAGCACCTCGTCCCGCGCCCGGTCGAGCCGCTCCTGCCCGCGCTGCACCACCGCCAGCGCGTGGCCCAGCCGCCGGGCCGCCGCCTCGTCCGAGAGGAGCTTCCGGATCGCCGCCTTGGCCAGCCCTTCCGCGCGGATCATCCTTCCCCCGTGGCGTCGAAGCAGGTCTCGAGCCCGGCGAGGACCCTCCCGGCCAGGCCCTTGTAGCGAAGTCGCTGGACCAGCGGCGCCAGATCCCCGACCACGTGGAGCCGCTTTTCGAGCACCGCCTCCACCGGATCGACCGTCCCCTCGAGGAGCCCTCGCCAGGTGGCAAGGGAGGCCCGCGCCCGGTAGTCCGGCGCCAGCTCCTCCACCTCGTCGGGCCCGGCGAGGACCCGCCACTCGCGGATCCGCCCGGCGCCGACCCGGCACCAGGCCGCGAAGAACCGGGGCTCGTCGACCACACAGGCGACGTCGCCCTCGAAGCCCCGGCCCGCCACCGCGGCCTCGGGATCCCCGTTGACCGCCGCCACCGCCGCGGCGCACCAGGCCTCGCTGGGGAAGACCGGCATCGCTACCCTCCCCCGAAGACCCGGCGGATCGCCCCGAACAACCCGGTCGCCCCGGGGGCCGGCGCGGCCGGGGCCGCTTCCGCGGCCGCGGCCCGGCGCAGGGCATCCTCGGCCCGGGCCTCCCGCAGGGTCTCCGGCAAGACGCTGGTGGAGAGCGGGAACGACTTCGGCCCCTCGCCCGGCAGGTCGACCACCACGTCGAGCAGGCACTCCTCGGTGAGCCGGAACTCGATCTTCCGGCCGGCGAGGCCGGCGGGAACCCGGATCGTCCCCAGCCACTCGTTGTCGACGATCCGGTCGCTCTCGCCCTGGAAGACGTCGAGGGTGATCTCCGCGAGCCCCTCCCGCGCCGGCGGCAGACGGAAGCCCTTCGCCGTCGGGATGCGGGCGTTCTTCGGGAGGATCTCCCGGAACCGGGCGCCCGGGGTGGCCAGGCCGATCGGCATCGAGAGGGCGTCGAGGAGGGTCACCGCGTCGATCTGGTCGAGGGAGTCGGCGAGAAGCGCGGCGCCCTGGGCGACGCACTCGTCGGGATGGACGCCCTTCCGCGCCGGCCGGCCGAAGTGCGCCTCGACCCGCTGCTGCACCAGCGGCATCCGGCTCTGACCGCCGACGAGGAGGACCTCCCGGATGTCGCGGACGGTGAGGCCCTTCTCCGCGAGCACCCGGTCGCAGATCGCGAAGGTCCGGTCGACCAGGTCGTGGGTCAGGGAGACCAGCCGCTCCCGGGAGAGCGGGATCCGGAGGTCGAGGGGCTTCGCCCGGCGCTCGACGATGTAGGGCAGCTCGAGGGTGGTGTTCGAGACCAGGGAGAGGTCGATCTTGGCCGCCTCCGCGGCGCCCTGGATCCGCTGGAGCGCGATCGGGTTCTCGGAGAGATCGATCTTCTCGGTCTTCTTGAACTCCGCGACCACCCACTCGACGATCCGCTTGTCGAAGTCGACACCGCCCAGGAAGGTGTCGCCGCCACAGGCGATCACCTCGAAGACGTTGCCGGAGAGCTGCAGCACGGAGACGTCGAAGGTGCCGCCGCCCAGGTCGTAGACGAGGATGCGTTGGTCCAGCCCGCGGTTGAAGCCGTAGGCCAGGGCCGCCGCGGTGGGCTCGTTGACGAGCCGCCGGACCTTGTAGCCGGCGAGCTGTCCGGCCCGCTTCACCGCTGCCCGCTGGGCGTCGTTGTAGTAGGCGGGGACGCTGATCACCGCCTCTTCCACCGGCCCCCCGAGGAACTGCTCGGCGATGCCCTTGGTGTGCCGGAGGACCAGGCCGGAAATCTCCGGCATCGAGTAGACCCGATCGCCCAGGCGCACCGCGCAGTCGCCGTCCTCCCCGGGGACGATCTCGTAGCGGTAGTAGCCGAGCAGCTCTTGGACGACGCGCGATTCGAAGGGCCGGCCGATCAGGCGCTTTGCGCCGTGGACGGTGTTCCGGGGCCGGACCACCTGCTGGTCCTTGGCCACCCCGCCGACCAGGAGGTCGCCCCGCGGCGAGAGCCCCACCACCGAGGGGAGGATCAACGAGCCGCGATCGGTGGGAACCACCTTCGCCAGGCGGTTGCGAACGCTGGCAACGCAGGTGTTGGTCGTGCCGAGGTCGATCCCGACGATCCGTGCGCGCTCCGCCATCGTTGGGGGTGTACCATGCCGGCCCCCGCCTCACAATTTGGCCGCCGGTGACGGTCCCGGTGCGCCGCCCCCGGCGAGAGATGCCATGCCCGATCCGCACCGCCCCGTCGCCGACCTGGAAGAGGAACGCCTGCGGCGCCACGCCCAACTCGAGGACGACGCCCGCTGGGCCTACGTGGTCGAGGATCGGCCGGCGGAGGCGGCCCGCACTTGCCGCGAGGCGATCCGCCTCTGGGACGGCTGCTACGACGTCTGGACCCTCTACGGCGCGATCCAGCGCGAGCTCGACCGGCCGGCGATCGCCCTGCAGGCCTTTCGCTCGGCGGCCCGCGTCGATGACACCCAGGCCGAGGCCTACTGGGAGATCGGCGAGGTCTACGAGGCCTGTCGGCGCCCGCGCCGGGCCCTCGCGGAGTACCGCCGGGCCAAGGAGCGGCTCCGCCGGGGCGAGCGGGACCTCCGGGCCTGGGTGATCACCGGCGAGGTCCGCTGCCTCCTCGCCCTGGGGCGCTATGAGGAGGCGCTCGGCACCGCCCGGGCGGCGCTGAAGTCGCTGCGGGGCGAGCCGGAGCTCCGGCGGCTCCGCGACCTGGCGCTCCGCCGCCGGCACCTCCGGCCGGTCCACCCACCTCGGAATCGGTAGTGTCCCCGCCTGCAAGTCCGCGCTATGGTTCGGCCTTTCCGGCCGGCTCGGCGGGTGAGCCGGAGCCGTCCCGCTCCGCCCGGGCCCGACCGGGCGGGGCCTCACCCTCGTCGCGCGGGCCAAACGTTCCCCGGCCGTCCGGATCTCCGATGCCGCTCTCCCCTCCCCTGCGCCTTCCCGCCCTTGCCCTTCGCCGACTCGGGCTCCTCCTCCTCGTCGCCGCTCCGGCGCTGGTCGCCTGCGGCGGCCGCGCGCCGGTCGAAGTCGAGGGCGACCTCCTCGCCGGGCTTGCGCCCTCGGCCTCCACCGGGATCGACGCCGGGGAGGCGGCTCGGCTCACCGACGGCCTGGTCTCGCAGGAGGGCGGGTTCTGGAAGACCGACCTCTCCGCCGTGCTCGCCCGGAGCGGCCACGTCACCTGGGACCTGGGCACGCCGCGGGAACTGGGCTGGCTCTACCTCCAGGGCGACAACAACGATCGCTACGAGATCGCCGGCAGCCTCGACGGGCGCACCTTCGCGCCGATCTGGACCGCCGGGGAGGAGCGCGGCTCCGGCCTGCGGGCGCGCAGCGGCGAGGTCCAGGCCACTGCCCGGTACCTCCGGGTCCGGGCCTTCGGCGGCGACGGCTCCTACTCGATCACCGAGGTCGGCGCCTTCGCTGCGCCGCCCGCCGGCGGGAAGGCCGGGTTCGCGGTGCGCCGGGGCCGGCAGCCGATCGAGCCCGCGGAGGGCCGGGTCTGGGCCTTCGCCGCCGCCGGGCTCCTCTTCCTCGCGGTCTACCGGAAGCAGGGTCCGGCCTGGCGCCGCCACGCCTGGATCGTTCCCGCCGCCGCCGCCGGGTCCCTGGCCCTCCACGTGATCGGGCACTGGCCGCTGCCCCGGGAGGCCATCGGGCTGTTCCGGGCGGCGGTGGCGGCGGTGGCGATCGGGGTCCTGCTCCGGGGCAGCTTCGGCCCGGAGCGAGCCCGGGGCTTCTGGCCCCCCGAGCGCCTCTCGAAGCGCTTCGTCAACCGCGCCCTGGCGATCCTCGCGGTGCTCGCCGCGGTCGGCTACTACGACTTCGGCCGCCTCCCCTTCCACCACGCCGGGGAACGGCGGTTCACGCCGGTCCACACCTACGACATGCGCCACTACTTCCCGGTGGCGAAGTACTTCCCCGAGCTGAAGTTCGACGGCCTCTACCTGGCGAGCCTGGCGGTCTACCTCGAGGACTTCCCGCAGACGAGCGACGCGGAGCTCCGGCGGATCAAGGTCCGGGACCTCACCAACAACCAAGTGGTCACCGCCGACACCCTCCGGCCCGACGTCGCCGCCGCCAAGGCGCGCTTCACGCCGGAACGCTGGGAGTCGTTCGCCAAGGACATGCGGTTCTTCCGGACCACCATGGGCTCCGGCGACTACCTGGGGACGATGCGGGACCACGGCGGCAACGCCACGCCGGTCTGGATCCTGGGGGCGAACCTGCTCTTCCGGTGGCTTCCGGCCAACGAGTGGACCCTGGGCCTTGCCGGCCTGATCGACCCGCTCCTTCTCCTCTTCCTCTTCGTCTGCATCGGCCGCACCTTCGGCGTCCGCCCGGCACTGGTGGCGGCGATCCTCTGGGGCGCCACCGACTTCGCCCGCTTCGGCTCCACGTTGGTCGGCTCCACCCTGCGCTACGACTGGATCGTCTCACTGGGCCTGGCCGCCTGTGCCCTCCGGAGCCGGCGGTTCGTCCTGGGCGGCGCGCTCCTCGCCTACGCCGGGTTGGTCCGGGCCTTCCCTGCCACCGCCGGCCTCTTCCTGGCGGCGCCGTTCCTCTGGGCGGTCTACGAGGCGGCGCGGCGGGTCCGCCGGCTGCCCCGGCCCGCGGAGATCGAGGGCTTCCGGCCCTTCGTCCGGGCGGTGGCCGGCGGCCTGGGGGCGGTGGCGATCTTCGTCGGGGTGACCGGCGCGAGCTTCGGGTTCGCGGAGAGCTGGGGCGTGTGGTTCGAGAAGATGGCGATCCACAAGGACAAGCCCAACGTGAACCACATCGGGCTTCGGACCCTGGTCTCCTACGAGCCCCAGCATGTGGCCCGGAAGGTGATCCTCCCGGACCACCCGGAGCCGTGGACCCGCTGGCAGGAGACGCAGCTCGCCGCCTACGACGCCCGCTGGCCGATTCGGTGGGCGGTGCTCCTGGGCTGGATCGCCCTCGCCTTCGTCGCCGCCCGGAAGAAGTCGCTCGAGCAGGCGGCGATGCTCGGGCTCTTGCTGATCCCGGTGCTCTTCTACCCGGCCAACTACTACTACCACCACATCCTGGTGCTCCCGCTCCTCGCCTTCCGGAGCGACGAGGAGGACGAGGGCGAGCCGGGGCGCCTCTTTGCGTTTGTCTCGATTTATCTACTGGCGGTCTGCGTGCTCCAGCACTTCACCCACGGCGGCTGGAGCGACGAGGTCTTCACCTGGCAGGCCTTCCTCCTCTTCGGCGCCTACCTGGCGATCCTGGGGACGGTGGTGGCCTTCGATCGGCGCCGGGCCGCGGCGGTGCCGGCGGCGGTGCCCCGGACGGCCAAGGCGAAGCTCGCCTCCTGACCCCGTCGGCCCTACCCTGGGGGGATGACGCCGTATCGCCCTGGGGCTGGCGTTCTCCGTGTGGGGCACGGGGCTCTGGCTCCTCTTCCCCGCGGGCCTGGTCCGCTATCCCAGGCCGCTCCACGCCGACCTGATGATCGGCGGGTTCCTGATGCCGGTGGCCACCGGCTTCCTGATGACCGCGGTCCCCCGCTTCACCGGGACCGAGGCCGCGGGCCGGCTCGAGCTGGTCCTCGCCCTCCTGCCCCCGGCGGATCCTCGCCGCCGGGGCCGCCGCCTGGACCCTGGCCGTGGCGGTCTGGCTCCTCGCCTTCAGCCGCTACCTGGTCCGGGTCTCCGCGTAGCGCCGCGGGGGTGGCGCGATTCCGCCGATCGTCGTAGATCCCCTCGACCCCTCACGGGCAGGAGGTGCGGTTGAGTCCGGCGGTTGCCAACGCGCTGATCGCAGTGCTCGAGATCTTCAGCTGGGTGCTGATCGCCCGGGTGCTGCTCTCCTGGTTCGTCCAGGACCCGGCCAATCCCCTCATGCGCATCCTGCGGGCGCTGGTGGATCCGATCGTCTCCCCGCTCTCGCGCTTCCTGACCTTCGGCGGGATCGATCTCGCGCCGATCGTGGTGCTGCTCCTGGTGCAGGCCGCCCAGCGGGCGATCCAATCGGCAGCGTTCGGCTGATCGGGCGCCCCAAAGAAGAACGCCGGCCCGGGTGACCGGACCGGCGTTTTCTGTCCCCACGAACCTCTCGGCTACTCGTTCTCCCGGTCCTTCCGGGCGAGATAGGTGTACTTCCGCCGGGTCCCCACGGTGATCACGAAGATCCCGACGATCGCCAGGAGGAAGCCGGCCAGGGTCACCGGGGCCGGGGCCGAGGTCCGGGGCGCCACCACCCGCACCAGGAGGGCCCCGCCGAGGGCCACGGTGGTGCCGAGGATCCAGAACGGCAGGGTCCTCGGCACCCCGTTGTCGCGTGCGGGGGTCGGGCTCATCCGAGCATCGGGATCAGCGTGCAGTAGATGCCCGCCAGGATTGCGGTGGTGATCACGCCGCTGATGTTGGCGCCGATCGCCTCCGGAAGCACCACCGCCATCGGGTTGGCCTTCTCCACCTCCTTCTGCGCAATCTTCGCGCAGGAGGGGACGCAGGAGACGCCGGCGATGCCGATGGTCGGGTTGTAGCGGCCGCGGCGCAGGAAATACATGACATAGCCGCCGGCAATGCCACCGATCCCGGAGAGGAGCAGGGAGAGCATCCCGAGGAGCAGGATCTTCAGCACCCGGGGATCGAGCAGCGTCCCCGCCTCGCAGAGCACGCCGAGGAGGAGGCCGAGCATGAAGGTGGCCACGTAGAGGAAGGGCCCCTTCACCAGGTCCGCGTACTCCTTGATCCCCGCGTCCTTCACCGCCACGCCGATGAAGAACGACATGAAGAGCGGCGCGGCCGACGGGAAGAGCAGGCTCAACACCGCGCAGGTGATGATCGAGAAGGCCAGCTTCTCGCCGGCGGAGATGTCCGGCATCGGGGGCCGCTTCATCTCGATTCCGCGGTGCTTCTTCGGGACCAGGAGCCGGATCAGGTACGGATAGCCGCCGTAGGTGAGGCTCAGGTAGAGGTAGGCCACCACGGTGATCGGGACGAAGAGGTCCTTCGCCAGCATCAGCGAGGTGTAGAGCACCATCGGGCCGTCGGCGCCGCCGACCATGGCGATCGAGGCCGCCTCGCCGTAGGAGAGGCCCATCGCCACCGCGATCGGAAAGGTCGCCACCGTCCCCAGCTCCGCGCAGATGGCGATGAACATGCTCGAGAACGGCCGCGCCATGATGTAGCGGACGTCGGTGAGGGCGCCGATCCCCATGAACACGAAGCAGGCGATCAGGCCGTTCGAGAAGGTGAGCGTGTAGATCGGCTGGAGGAAGTCGACCTGCATCAGGTCGACCAGCGCCGACGGGTCGGCGAGCATCGGGTCGACGAAGATGGTGCCCAGCTTGCCGCCCGGGAGCACCAGCACCGCCGCGTTGACCGCCGCCATCCCGAAGCCCATCGGGATCATGATCAGCGGCTCGAGGATGCCCTTCGCCCCGCAGTACACCAGCACGAAGGCCAGGAGGATCAGGGCGATGCGGGCGATGGCGATGATCGAGTCGCCCTGGAAGAGGGTGGAGACGCCCTGGAAGATGTCGAGCCAGTTGATGGAGTTCAAGAGAGCACCCCGCCCTCGCCGGCCTCGAGCACCGGCATGTCGGGATCGGTTTTCGGGGCGGCGGCGGCCGACCGCCGCCGCGCCGCCTGGAGGCCGAGGAAGAGGAGCTGGATCACGCCGGCGATCCCCATGGAGATCGCCGCGCCAAGTCCGAAGACGAGCCCCGCAATCGCGATCGCGTTCATCGGCGCCTACCCGATCACCACGAGGGCGTCGCCCTCGGAGACGGCCGAGCCCTTGCGGGCGGAGATGGAGGCGACCTTGCCGGCGCAGGTGGCCCGGACGGCGGTGTTCATCTTCATCGCCTCCATGGTCACCAGCAGGTCGCCGTACTGCACCGCCTGGCCGACCTGGACGTGAATCTCGATGACCACGCCGGAGAGCGGCGCGGTGACGGGC
>JAEZJH010000604.1 GCA_023436385.1 Pseudomonadota bacterium | reverse complement strand
GGACAGGGCAGGGGCGGGGATCCCTGCGGCCCGGGCAATCCGGCGCGAAGTGTCGGCCCACGCATGCGTGGAGAGCGAGAATCCACCCGGTGCGGCCGGCCGCACCGCGCCCCTGCAGGTCCGTTCGATCCTGGCCGCGAACGAGCTCGCGTCGTCATCCGGATGGTCCGGGATCCGGCCGACGGCAACGCTCGGCAGCGCCACGTCCTCCGGATTCAGACTGGTTCCCGGCATGCCGTAGGGATTGTCGCTGGGAACCAGCGGGTCGCTGTCGCCCGCAGGGTTGTCCAGCTCGAAGAAAGGAAGCGTGTCGACGCCGCCGACCAGGAGAACGCTGGCCCCTTCGCGCCCATCCAGATGGGCGTGGAGGTCCGCCCTCAGCTCGTCGGGCCCGGAGGACTCGGAGGCGACCACATCGGCGGCTACGCGCTCCACGGTTTCCCGAACGGTCTGCAGACCCCGGGCCCCATAGCGGCCGCGCAGCAGCGGCAGGGAGAGAAGGACGACACTCGAAGCCACGGGGCCCCCTTTACGCGAATGCGACTCCGTCCCAGCGGAGGACGGAGACGTCGAGTCGAACGCCGGCGGCGCCGAATTCGATGTCCACCGTCTGGATGGAATTGCGTCCTTCCTCGTATTGCAGGGCGCTCGACGCGCAGGCCACCTTCGCGCCGTTGCGGCCCACCCGGTAGACCTGGGCCTCGTGCGTGTGCCCGGCGAGGAAGCCGGTTACGCCCGCCCGATCTCCGGCCCCGATCAGCTCGGCGTCGTCGACGAGTTCCAGGGCCTTGGCGAGCGGCCGGAAATCGGGCGGAAAGTGGATGAGCCAGAGGAGGGCGACGTCGTCATCGCCGCTCCCGACGAGACCTTCGGCGACGAGCCGCTTTCGGCCACTGGCGGAGAGCTGTATCGCTCGCTGAAGCACGCGATCGTATGCACGCCCCTGGCCATGGGCACCTCCGGCGTCGGTCGATGCGTCGGCGGACGTCGTGAGGCTGAGGTCGAGCCCGATCAGGAGCACCGCCTTCCCGTTCGACGCGAGGACGCCGCAGGTCTGGGCGCTCTGCCGGGCGCGCCACTCGGTGCCGAAGACGCGATCGAAGTGCCGACCCGCGGGCTTCATCAGCAGCCCGTCAAACCGGTCGTGGTTTCCCGGGACGAGGAAGAGCCGGTTCTCGTTCCGGAACTGACCGATCACCGGCTCTCCCTTCGCCGTCAGCCAGCGCCCTTCATCTCCGGGCGGCTCGCACAGGAAGCGGTGCGCGGCCCGCAGGTCGTCGGGCCTTCCGGTCGTGGCGAGGTCTCCGGTCGCCACGATGCCGTCGATGTCGTCGCCGTTCTCGTAGAGCCACCGGGCCAGGCCCTCGCCGAGGGTTGGCGAGTGGGCCCGGACGAAGAGCCGGTGAAGCCCGCCCCGCAGGAGGGCGGGGAAGCGGAGGGGGGCGGGCAGGGTGGAAAAATGGAGGTCCGAAATGTGAAGCAGGCGGATGGTGGTCATGTCACTTCTCCCCCTTGGCCGCCTGCTCCTCGTCGGGCTCGTCCTCCCACCGGATGGCCACCGCTCGATCCCGACTCTTCCGGGCGGACTTGGCGACGGGGCGTTCTGCCCCAAACCCGCGGCGCCTCAGCTCGCCAGCCGACCAGTCGTAGAGCACCGTCACGAGTTCCTCGGCCAACTCCAGAGGGAGCCTGGCGTCGGTCGCCACTAATTCGGCCAGCTGTTCCTTCTCGACCTCGATTTCGCCCACTCGCGACGCGAGACGGGCATGTTGCTCGAACACGTACCGACGCAGGTCCGCCTCGATCAGTCCGACCTCGGAAGTCGGCAGCATGTCCGTCCGCGAGGGCGCGACGGGCCGCCGTGCCAGCGGGACCCCCACCGGCGCTGCCTCTCGTGGAGTTGGCTTCGCGGCGCGGGCCGGAGGTCTGGCACGCTTCGAAAGCGGCGCGTCCGCGGGGGACTTGGCGGTTGGCCCGGTCGCGCGCTCTTCCTCGGCGCGGAGGACCTCGTCCCGGATTTCGCGAATCAGGCGTCGAGGCGGCTTGGGCCCGCCGTCGATCGCGGGTAGGACCTGCTTCCTCATGGCGGGCCTCTTGCCCGCATCGTGCCTGCGTCTTGCCAAGACGGCCCCCCTTCGAGCGGCCTGGTCGGTCGGCGGCCGGAAGGCGAGAGCGTATCCGAGGTCCGGCGCGGGTGTGTCGCGATTTCTTCAGCGGGGAGGGCGCTCGGATTTTGGGTTTACAGAAATTCCGCGGCAATGTGGCGGCGACGCCGCGCTGCCGGAGCAGGTCGTTGGCGGAGGGAGCGGCACTTCCGGCGCTCGAAATGCGGACGGCCCCGGCCCATTCCTGGGCGCGGGGCCGTCTGGGGTCCGGGGCCGGCTCGCGGGCCGGCTATCGGCTGCAGGTACCGGGGACGATCACGGAGTGGTAGTCGGGCCCCTCGACGACGACGGGGTCCGAATACTCGAGCGGGACGGGGAGGCTACAGGTCGGGTACTGCTGGTGATACCCGACGTCCCCCTCGAGGTAGAACCGGCAGACGTCCCGCTGGCCATCCTCTTCGTCGGCGTCGACCTCCAGCGTGGTCGGCTCGCCGTTGTAGTCGATCCCCTCGCACGAGACGACGCAGGTGTACTGGCAGCTGGGTTCCACGGCCCAGGCGACCGGGGTCGCGCCTTCGGGGCACTGGACGTCTTCGGCCAGGCAGTCCTCCGACTCGTCGTCGGGATCGCAAGAGATCGCCGCCAGCACCGCCAGCACGACAAGCCATTTCGTTCGCATTGGTTCCGTCCCCGCGGGAAGAAGATCCGGTTTTGACCGGGAGGCCTGGAATCAAAGCACGCGACACGGCGGCTCGCCAAGACGCCGTGCAGGAGCGCTGCCGTTTACAAAATTTGGCCGGCTCCGCCGGACCCGGTCCGGTCCCCGGCGTGTCGGGG
>JAEZJH010000590.1 GCA_023436385.1 Pseudomonadota bacterium | reverse complement strand
GTACCGGAAGGTCCCCAGCGGCGCCTCGGCGGTGCCGCCCCGTCCGCCGAGCGTGGGCCGGGCGAAGGCGAACTCGGCGATCGCCCAGAGCTGCCGCTCGGGGAGGAGGATCCGGCCGAACTGCACGCCGGCGGTCGGCGACATCCCCAGGCGCCCCGACGGCAGGAACCCGCCGACGCGCGGCTCGACCAGGAGGCCGTAGCCGTCGCCGGGGAAGCCGGGTGCGGACGGCGCGCCCGCGGGGCCCGGGCCCGGAACCAGGCGCGGACTCTCCTCCGCCGGCGGCGTGGTGGTCAGGCTGGCGGGCTTCGCCTCCGCCTCCCGCTTTTCCGCCTTCCGCTGCTCCGACTCCCGTTTTTCCGACCCCGCGACCCGCGCCGGACGCTTCGGGGCCGGCTCCTCGAGCGGGAGCTTGTCGGGCGCGGCGACGGCCCGGGTTCCGGTGAACGCCAGCGCCAACCCGGCGGCGATCCCGACGACCGTGATGCTCGATCTCATGAGGATCCCTCCCGCTTTCGGCGTCACTGCAGCGTCTCCACCGGCTCGCCGCCGTCGACGAACGACGTCGTCCCGGCCGGCGTCTCCGCGAGCGGCCGCTCGGCCCCCGCGGGCGCGCCGGACGCGGGCGTGCGGTAGACGCGATAGCCGACGGCGCCGTCCACCGGGGCCCACTCCAGCGCGATCGCGATGGCCCCCGCGTCGCCGGGCACCTCGACGCCGGCGGATGCGGAGGCGCTCGTCTCGTCGCCCGTGCCGAGCAGGGCGGAGACCCGGTAGTGCCAGGTGCCCGCGGCGAGGCCGCCGGACTCCGCCGCGACGAGCGAGAGGGCGAGCAGTGCTGGACGTGACGGCGACCGCGGCGCCAGGGCGGCGAGCTCCGGCCCCGCCTCGCCGGAGGGGGCGACCTGCAGCGCGCGGGAGACCCGGCGCGCCTCCGGGGCGGCGCTTTCGCGCCCGGTCCCGACCAGCAGGAGATCGTAGTCGCCCGGCGCGAGCGACGCCCCGGCGGTCTCCACCTCGATGGTCCCGTCCGCCCGCCGCGCCACGCCCGGGAGCGGAATCGCCACCGCCGCCTCCCCGGCGTCGGCCCGCACCAGGAACGCCGCGGGCACTCCGTCCCCGCCGTCCCCCGCGACCGCGAGCCCGGCCTCGGCGACCGTCGCTTCCGCCACGGAGAGCGCGGCACCGGCAACCTCGAGCCGCCCGGCGTGATCGGCGCTGCCGTCGCCACCGATCACCAGCACGTCGTAGCTTCCGGCGGCGGTGCCCGGCGGCAGCGCCGCGAGCAGGTAGCCCGGTCGCAGCGGATCGGCGGCGAACGGGAGCACCAGCGAGCCGGCGGCCCCTTGCAGCGCGACCTCGACCGCCCCGTCGGCGCCGGTGAGGGTCAGCGGCGTCGTCACCGCGCCCAGGGCCGACCGCGTCGAGAGGAGCACGCCCCCGGAGGCGCCGGTGCTGCCGAACGGGGTAGCCGGGAGACTTCCGACCGTGACCGAGGCGCTCGCCATGCAGCCGTCGCCGTTGTCGATGGTCACGGTCGCGCCCTCGACTTCCGACGCCCCCGGGGCGACCACCGCGATCGCGCTGGTCGGGCTCACCACGGTGCCGCCGCTGGTGGCCAGGCCGTCCACCGAGACCGCGGCGCCGGGCACGAAGCCGGACCCGGAGATCTCGATCACCGCCGCCCCGCCCACCCGGACGCTGAGCCGCGCGCTGGTGATCACCGGCGGCGGTACCACCTGGATCGGCACCGGCGCCGTCACATCGCAGTCGGCGGGGGACGGGTTCTCCACGTCGAGTTCCTGCGCCGCGAACTCCACCGTCCCCGCGGGCACGAGCAGCTCCAGCCCGGTGCAGGTCTGGGCGCCGCTGGTGCTGCCCACCACCGGCAGGCACCCCTTGGGCACCACGGTCACCTCTTCCCCGCCGATCTCCACCGTCGGCATCACGCCCCCGAGCACCAGGAAGTTGGTCCCGGTGAGGCTCACCTCCGTCTCCACCCCGCCGCAGAAGAGCGGGGGATCGACCTTGGTGACGGTGGGCGGGGCGACGTTGGCCAGGGTGATCGGCTCGATGCTGGAGCACGGCGCGAAGGCGGGGTTGCGGACCACCACGGGGTACGTCCCGGCGAAGGTCTCCTCCGGGAGCTTCACGCTCAGCTCGGTGCAGACCTCGATCGGCTGGGAGAGTCCGTCCACGGGCGCGCAGCCGCCGGCCACCGCCGGCAACTCGACCGCGCCCAGGCGGACCACCGGCGTCTCCGCCGCGACCTTGAGGAAGCCCTGGCCGAAGAGCAGGACGGGATCGCCGCTCTCCGAACACATCACGTCGGAGCCGAGGGCGGAGACGACCGGCGGGCCGGCGACCAGATACTGGAGCGGATCGCTCGTCCCGGGGCTGGTTTCGGGATTCCGGACGACGGCGGGGACGATGCCGGGGGGCATCGCGCCCTTTGGCACGGTGACCGTCAGCTCCGTGCAGCTCGACAGCGCCCGGGCCCGCGGCGCGAAGCTCGGGTCGAGCGCGGCGTCGGTGCAGCCGGCGGCGGTGGCCGGCAGCGCCAGGTTGCCCAGGAGCAGGCTGGGCGAGCCGTCGCCGTGGACGAGGAAACCCTCCCCGGTGACGGTCAGGGCGTGGTCGGCCTCGGCGATGCACGACACGCCTTCCCCGAGGGTGGCGATCTTCGGCCGGGGCACCACGGTGAGCGGGAGCCGGCCCTGGGTGCTGGCGGCGAACCCGCCCGTGGTGCAGCTCGCCGGATCGGGGTTGACCACCTCGACGGCGAAGGCGCCGGGGGGGAGCGTGTTCGGGGGCAAGAGGAGCGTGACCGCGCGGCAGAGCTGGAACGCATCCGGGCCGGGGAGGGTGGTGCAGTCGGCGACGCCACCGGTGGCGAGCGGCAGCGGGTCGGGGCCGGCGCCGTGGACGACGACGGTGGGCCGCGCGTCGGCGCTGGCGAGGAAGAAGTCGCCGCGGATGGTGAGGGAGTTCGGCGCCTCGCCGACCAGCACCTCCGGTTCGAGGGTGCTGGCGGCCGGGGGCGGCACGATCACCAGCCCGTCCGCGAGGCGGGTGACCTCGCCGTTGGGATTGCGGATCTCGAGGTCGTAGACCCCGGGGCCGGCGGTCCCGGGCCCGAGCTCGAAGCTGATCGAGGATTGGCCGGCCCAACGCACGCTCGGCGACGAGAGCGCGACCGACCGGGCGGTCGGTTCGCCGGTCTCGGCGCCGAGTGCCCGCGTGCGCACCAGCGAGACGCCGGGGGCGACGGCGTCGGGGCGGCCCGTCAGCCCGCGGCGGACCATCGGCGACAGGCCGTGTCCGGAGACGGTGACGGTCGCCGGCCCCTGCTCGATACAGATCGCCCGGGGAGCGACGCCTTCGATGTCGGGCGTGCTTCCCTTTCCGCACGCGGATGAGCCGGCCAGGCAGGCAAGGAACCCAACGACGGGAAGACGGCTGGGAGCACGCATGGAGCACCTCGGGCGCGAGGGCCGGTGACTGCCGCGACGACGCCTTGTCGGTGCTCAAGGTGGCGGGGGTGTGCCCGGCCCACCACCGCCTGTCCGGTCTGCCACGGTCCGGGCGGAGGCCAAGCGGCCAGGCGACCGGATTCCCGACACATCGCGCCCGGGGCCGCGAGCGCCGAGTCAAACGCTCGCCCGCCCGCACGATCCGCCATCGGTGAATAATTGCGCGGCCGGACGTGGTTCGTGCTCTTCATGAAGAACACGAACTTCCTCCGCGCGTCGCTCCTCGGCGCGCTCGCCCTCGGCTTCGCCGCTCCCGCGTTCGCCGCACCCGAGACCCCGTACGTTCCCGTGACAGAGGTCGGTCCGGACGGCGTGGGGATGCTGTTTCCCGCCGAGCCCGACGGCAGCAGCTTCCACCTCGGCGCGGACGACCCCACCGATGCCGAACCGCGCTTCGGGATGGAGGGCGACGAGGCCACGCCCGGGACCGAGGCCGGGATCGAATACTGGTCGACGGCCGGACACCGCGTCACCTACGCCAGCGGCAAGCCGGCCGGCAAGACGGTGCGGCTCCACTTCCGGCCCGGCGGCGGCCAGCAGTCCTTCACCTGGCGCGACGGCGCCCTCGAAAACGGCTACATCGGCAGTCCCCGCGACCTCCTCAACTTCGAGGCCACGGTGTTCGTGCGCGTCCACGAGGACAACGGCACGCACCACTCGATGTCCTGGAAGCTGCGCGGCGGCGAGCACACCAAGCCCGAGACGGCGCGCTCGAGCTGCGTCGGTATGGGCGTGCCGTTCGGTGGGGTCGCGCCGCAGGCTTACCGCGAGCTCGACCACCCGACCTACGATCACCTCGCGCTCACCCCCTTCTTCGATTACCAGCTGGAGGAAGGGCGTTGGCTGGGCGTGAAGGTGGTCTCGTACCTGGTCGAGGGCGGCACCCGGAACCTGCTCTTCCTCGACACCGATCCCTTCGACGCCTCCGGCAGGCCGCGCAACCAGTTCCGCCTCTTCACCGAGTGGTTCGACCGCGACGGCGAGAGCACCGGTCACTACGATCGCGCGGCCACCTGGGCCGGTTGGGAGACGACGTTCCGCGTCGACGGCTGGCGGCGGGTCGACTTCGCCTACCCCTCGGCGCGGGAGATCGTCCCGCCCACCACGTAGCTGCCGCCCCGGTGCCCGACCCGGCCCCTAAACCGCGGGGCCGGGCCATGGCGCCGAGCGCCGAGAGCAGCGCTGTCGACGGGCGGGAGCCCAAGAAACGACCGGGGACCCGGCCACGAGAGGACGTGGCCGGATCCCCGGAACGCGCTCGAGCGGCGCTACTCGGGGCTCACGGGCAGGGAATCGTCGCCGGACAGGCGTCGCACGCATCGCCGTCGGCGTCGCCGGTGAAGAACGCGGCGGCGCTCGCGGTGAGGGCCTCCTCGCTCGTGGTCTCCCCGGGGAGGTAGGCGGCCGCCGTTCCCTCCGCGTTCTCGACGCCGCGGGTGATGCTGTTCTCGGACGGCTGACTGGTGGTGTGGATCTCGATGCGGCCGTCCTCCTCGTAGAGGATCGCCTGGGCGGCGACCCTCGGGTTGGAGGCGCCGCAACAGACCGGGACCGCCCAGGTAACGACCATTCGCCGGTCGGGGGCGCTCCCTCGCAGTTCATAGGTGACGCGCCCGTACTCGGAATTGAGGTCGGTCCAGGCCACGGCGATGATCCCGTTGGGCGTCTCCGGGTCCGGCAACATTCCACCGCTACAGCACCCGGAATCGTCCGACGGCGAGAAGGAGATGAGGCCGTTGTCGAAGACGTACATCAGGTGGACGGTCTCGCCGAAGAAGGAGAACGGGAAGCCCAGGGCAATCGGGGCGGAAATGTCGTCGTCCTCGAGCGCGATGACGTGGGAGCCTGCCGGCTCGGGGGCGAAGGGAATGCTGATGGCCCAGGCCTCGTCGCCGTTGGCCTGGTCGGGGTTGACCACCGTCGGGCAGTTGTCGACGCAGTCGGGCACGCCGTCCCCGTCGGTGTCCGTCGGGTCGGCGGGCAGGAAGCAGCCACACACCCCGGCGGGGGACTGGAGGGGGAGGCCGGGGCATTCATCGAAGCAATCGGGGACGCCGTCGCCGTCGCTATCCGTTTCCGGCGTTCCGCAACCACACACCCCGGGCTCGACCTTGGTATCGTCCTCCGGGCAGTCATCGAGGCAATCGGCGACGTAGTCGTCGTCGGTGTCGGCGTCCGGAGTGCCGCATCCGCACTGCCCCGGCCGGGCCTTGTCCGGATCCTCCGGACAGGTGTCGATGCAGTCGGCGGCTCCGTCCCCATCCGTGTCCGTGTCCGGGACTCCGCAGCCGCACTGGAGCGGCTCGGTCTTCCCCGGATCGGCGGGGCAGCCGTCGACGCAGTCCAACACGCCGTCGGCGTCGCCGTCGGCGAGGCTGTCCGCCATCCCGCACCCACAGAGGCCGGGTTCGATCTTGGCGCCGTCGTGGGGGCAGCCGTCGTCGCAGATCATGCCGTCGCCGTCGACGTCGGTGTCGGGCGTACCGCAGCCGCAGGTCCCCGGAGTCTGCTTGTCCGGATCTTCGGTGCAAGAATCGCAGGCGTCGCCCCAGCCATCGCGGTCAAGGTCGAGCTGGTCGTGGTTGGGGAGGTAGGGGCAGTTGTCGCAGGCGTCGAGGATCCAGTCGTCGTCGGAGTCCGTCTGGTCGGGGTCGGCGACGGCCGGGCAACCGTCGCAGACATCGGGGATCCCGTCTCCGTCGGCGTCGGTGGCCGGGCCAGCGGCTTCCGGGCAGAGATCGCAAGCGTCGCCTTCCTCGTCGCTCCAGGCGATGGCGATCGAACTCCGGTCGAGCGAATAGTAGCCTTCCCACTCGCCGTTGACGTAGACCCACCATTCGTCGTCGTCCGTTTCCAGGTACATGC
>JAEZJH010000386.1 GCA_023436385.1 Pseudomonadota bacterium | reverse complement strand
CCGGCGCCGCCGCCGACGTCCTCGAACTCCACGCCCTCCACCCGCAGGTCGGCCACCTCGAGCGGATCGCCGACGCCCTGGGAGTGGCGGCCTGGAGCGGCCGCGCCCACCCCGAGGTCCGGGCCCTGGCCAAGTGGCTCCTCGCCGACGTCGAGCGGCGGCGGGGCCGGCTCCCGCGGATGGAGGCCCGGCTCGACGAATTGGGGATGATCCGCGACGTCGCCTTCGTCGGCCCCTTCGACAACGAGAACAAGGGCGGCTTCGACGTGGCCTACGCGCCGGAGCAGGAGCTCGACCTCGGCCGGACCCTGGACGGCCTCCGCACCGAGGTCCGCTGGCGCACGGTCGAGGGGCTGGGAGCGAACGGCGCGATCCGCCTGGGCGAGGCGGTCCGGCCGACCCGCGACGTGGTGGTCTACGCCCTGGCGGTCCTGAAGGCGCCCGCCGCCACCAGCGCCGTGCTGCACCTGGGCGCCTCGGGCGCCACCAAGGTCTGGCTCGACGGCAAGCCGGTCCTGGTCGACCCGGCCTACCATCCCGCGCGCTTCGGGCAGCGCCGGGTCCCGGTGGAGCTGCGCCGCGGCGACAACCTCCTCCTCGTCAAGCTGGCCGCCTCCGACGACGGCCTCGACCTGCTCCTCCGCCTCACCGACGGACGCGGGAACCCGATCCGCGGGCTCCGGGCGGTGGCGCCGACGGAGGGCAAGTTCCCGGCGCCGCGGGTGGCGTTGAACACCCGGGTCGGTCCGGCGGAGACGCCGTTCCTCGCCGCCCTCCGCGGCGCCGCGGACCGGGGCCGGGGCCGCGCGCTGGTCGATTACTCCCGGGTCCTGGGCGCGACCCGGGCCTTCGACGACGCCGACCGGCTCCACGTCCGGGCCGCCGCCCGGGCGGCCCACGCGCTCCCGGGGGACGTCGACGCCCAGCTCCTCGCCGCCCGGTACGAGGACGACGACCTGAATCTCCGCCGCGGCTTCCTCGAGCGGGCGGTGCACGCCGAGGAGCGGGCCCGGCCCCTCGAGGCCCGGGCCCACGCGACGCTCGCCTCGTTCTGGCTCGACCGCGGCTTCCCGCAGCGGGCCCTCGAGACGATCGAGGCCGGCCGCGCCCTGGCGCCGGAGGATCCCTCCGCGGCGCTGGTCCACGCCCGGGCCCTCGACGAGGTCGGCCTCTCCGGGCGGACCAGGGCGCTGCTCCGGGAGGCGGCGGCGCGCTGGCCCGACCATCCGCTGGTGCAGAAGGAGCTGGCCCGGGCGCTCCGGCGTGACGGCGACCAGGACGGCGCGATCCGCGCCTACCGGGTGGCCCAGGGACTCCACCCCGCCGATTCCGAGGCGAGCGGCGCCCTGGTCTCGCTCCTCGCCGATCGCGGCGAGGTGGAGGCCGCGGTGCAGGCCGTCGAGGAGGCGGAGCGGTTCCGCCCCGCCGATCCCGACCTGCTGGTGCGCCGGGCCGAGCTGCTCGCCGCGAACGGCCGGGTCGACCGGGCCCGGCCCCTCTTCCGCCGGGCGGTGGCGATCTGCCCGCAGGAGGCCGACCTCCACGAGCGGCTCGGCCGCGCCGAACTCCGGGCCGGCGAAAAGGAGGCGGCCCTCGCCGCGTTCCAGGCGGGCCTCGCGGTCTCGCCGCAGCGGTCGAGCCTCCGGGAGCTGGTGCGGTCGCTGACGCCGGGCTCCGGCACCTTCGCCCGGCCGTTCCTCGCCGACCTCGAGGAGGCGGTGCAGGCCGCGGAGGGGAAGTGGGTCGGGGAGGACGCGGTCACCCTGGTCGACCTCACCGCGGTGCGGGTCCTGCCCTCCGGGCAGACCTCCCGGACCAAGCAGCTGATCCGCCGGGTCGACACCCAGCGCGGCGTCGACGGCGCCCGCTTCTCGCTCCGCTACGCGCCCGACCGCGAGGAGGTCCGGGTCGAGCGGGCCCGGATCCGCAAGGCCGACGGCACCGTGGTCGAGGGGCACGCCGAGGACGACCGGTCGATGAACGACGCCTGGAGCGGCCTCTACTACGACGCCCGGGTGCGGATGATCGGGTTCCCGGGGCTCGCCCCCGGCGACACGGTGGAGCTGGTCTACCGGGTCGACGACGTGGCCCGGGACAACCTGCTTTCCGACTACTTCGGCGACATCACCTTCGTGCAGGACGTGATGCCCAAGGCCCGCTGGGAGTACGTGCTGGAGATGCCGCCGGGCCGGCCGATCCACGCCAACGCCCTGCCGCTGGCGAGCCACGAGGAGCGCGCCGTTCCCGGCGGCGGCAAGCTCCACGTCTGGAAGGCCGGGGACGTGCCCCGGCTGGTCCCCGAGCCGGGGATGGCGGGCTGGGTGGAGGTGGCCCCGTATCTCCATGTCTCGACGTATCGGGACTGGGAGTCGGTGGCCCGCTTCTGGTGGGGCCTGGTGAAGGACCAGGTCCGGCCGACCCCGAAGATCCGGGAGCTGGCCCGGGAGATCGTCCGCGGGATCCCGGAGAAGGACGTCGAGGCCCGGGTGCGCGCCGTCTACAACTTCGTGGTCCAGAAGACCCGCTACGTCGGCCTCGAGTTCGGCATCCACTCCTTCAAGCCGTATCCGGTGGAGCGGGTCCTCGAACGCAAGTTCGGTGACTGCAAGGACAAGGCGTCGCTCATTCACTCGCTCCTCGAGAGCCTGGGGATCGAGTCGCGGCTGGTGCTGTTGCGGATGCGGAACCTGGGGCGGATCGGCGAGGAGCCGGCCTCGCTGGCGGTGTTCAACCACGCGGTCGCCTATGTTCCGGCCCTCGACCTGTTTCTCGACGGCACCGCCGAGTGGTCGGGCACCCGGGAGCTGCCCTCCGCCGATCGCGGCGCCGAGGTGCTGGTGGTGAACCCGGCCGGCCGGAGCGAGTTCCGGGTGACCCCGGAGGCGCCCGCGGAGCTGTCGACCCAGGTCAACCACGACCGGGTGATCCTGGCCCGGGACGGCACCGCGCGCATCGAGGGCGAGGGCCGGATCACCGGGCTCGGGGCCGCGGGCTACCGCCGCTCCTACGCCGCGCCCAACGGCCGGAAGGCCGCGGCGGAGGGCGAGTGGTCCCGCACCTTCCCGGGCGCCACGGTGACGCGGATCGAGGTCTCCGATCCGACCGCCCTCGAGCGGGACGTCTCCCTCCGCTACGCCGTCGAGGTCCCGCGCTACGCCGAGCCGGCGAACGGCGGCCTCTCGTTCACGCCGTTCGGCGCCGCCGCCACCTACGTGCAGGGGTACGCGGCGCTCTCCGCCCGGAAGACCGACCTGGTCCTGGGCTGGGCCTCGGCCCGGCGCTTCCGCCACGAGGTGACCCTGCCCGAAGGGCTTTCGCCCTCGCTCCCGCCGCCGGTGGAAGAGGAGGGGCCCTTCGGCAGCCTCCGGGTGGCGTACCGGATGGACGGCCCACGCCTGGTGGTGGAGGGGCAGGTGATCCTCGGGACCCCGCGGATCGAGCCGAAGGACTACCCGGCGTTCCGCGCCTTCCTGGGCCGGGTCGATCGGGCCCTCTCCCGCCGCGTCGTGCTCGCGCCCGCGGCCGCGGTGGAAGCGGAGCCGCGGACCGGGCCGAACGGTTAGCGACGGTATCTTCGGCCGCGGTGCGGGTGGCCGGCGTGCCCCGCGCTCGCGCGGCGCCGCGCACAGGTAACGGCGACGCCCGCCACCCGGAGACGGGGAGCGGGCGCCGTCGTCTCGGGACCCCGTCCGTCAGCGGAGCAGCTGGGTGATCAGGAGCCGCTGGGCGTGCTTCAGCTCGACATCGTAGCAATACGAGCCGGACTGGCACCGGACCATCAGTTCGAAGGTGTGGGCACCGGCCGGGACGTTGTACCGGGTGACGAAGAAGGTCTTGGACGTGGGCACCTTCGAGCCGAGAGCGAGCCAGGACGCGGTGCCGATCTGCGTCACGCCGTCCATCCGGACGATGAACTCGATGATCGCCGGGTCGGACATGTACCAGTCGTTCGACCGCGTCAGCTGGGCGGAGACCTCCGCGAAGATCACCAGGTTCGCGTATTCGTCCACGGAGACGGATTGCAGGTTGCCGACGCGCCGCCAGGTGTTGCCGGAGGGAACCAGCCCGGCCGAGGGAGGCGAGAGGACCAGCGTGTCGAAGTCGAGGATGCCGTCATCGCCCGGTTCGCCGGCCGGGCCCTGGGCACCCGTGGTGCCCTTCGGACCCTGGGGACCCGTGGCGCCCCTCGGACCCTCCGGCCCCTGCAGACCGGGCTCACCCTGCGGCCCCGCCGGACCCTGCAGTCCGGGCTCGCCCTGCGGCCCCGCCGGGCCCTGAAGTCCGGGCTCACCCTGCGGCCCCATGTCTCCCTTTTCGCCCTGGAGGAAGGTCACCCCCTGGCTCGCCTCGTCGCCCTGCAGCGTCCGCACCAGCACCCGCCCGGCGCCCGGCGCCGTGTCGGCCGGCAGCTCCGCCCGCACCGTCCCGTCGTTCGACTCGATCACCTCGAGGATCCGCTCGCGGCCCGCCTGCTCGAGGATCACCTGGGCGCCGGCGAGGCCCGCGCCCCGGACCACCAACACGTCGGAGACGCGGTGGTCCCCGTGGCCGGAGGCTCCGTCCGCCGTCCCGTCGCCGTCGACCGAATCGATCCGGAGGTCGTCGCCCCCGCCCACGGTTCCGCCCGTTCCCCCGCCGCCGCCGCCCCCGGGCGATCCGCCGGAGCCGCCGGGGGCGTCGTCGAAGACGACGGTCTCGCCGCCGCAGGCGGGGAGGGCGACGAGGACGAGGGAGAGGAGGACGGCGGGAAGGAGGGTCTTCATGGCGGCTCCGTGGGGCGTGTGGCCCGTTGGGTTTCCGGGAGGATCCCGGTTGGTGCCGCCTCCCTCCGCAGGAACCGGGCCGCCGTCGCTCGCCCGTGATTTCGTGGGGTTCGCCGCCGCCGGCCCGGCCCGGCTACCGGCGGGGCCCGTTTTACGGGCCCCCCGCGGAAGCCCAGCCGCGCGACGACCGGGCGGGAATGG
>JAEZJH010000568.1 GCA_023436385.1 Pseudomonadota bacterium | reverse complement strand
GAAACCCAGTCGTCGCAGGTGGCGGCGGTCTCGACACAGGCGAGCGAGAGCGCGACGAGGGGAGCGGCGTCTCCCAGCGCCTGGCAGGTCTCGAGACAGCGATCGGGGTCGCAGGAATTCCGCCACTCCGGCGACGGGCCCCCGATACAGTCCTCGCAAACGGATGCATAGGTCGCGCAGGCCACCTCGCAGGCGGGCGGCGCCGGCATCCGGGAGCACGAGCCGACGAGGTAGGGAGCACAGGGTTGGGCCTCGCACCCCGTCAGCTCCGAACATCGTTGGGCTCCTCCGGCCGGCAATCGCGGATGCTACCGGTGGCGCTCATGCACGTGTTGGTCGCGCCGTCCGAGCCGGAGCGGTAGGCGATGGTGATCTCCGGATCGACGGGGAACGAGGCCATGAACGTTCCCTCCAGGCTCGTCCCGTCGAAGCGCTCGATGCGGAGGTTCGCGCTCACGGGGTGGAGGTTCCAGAGCTGGAGGCCGCGACCGGCGCCGGGAACGAGGTCCGCGTGGATGCGACAGCCGTCCCGGCCCTCGGATTCCAGCGGGCAGTCGCCCACCGCCGGCGCATCGATCCGCGCCCGCATGACGTGGGGGTCGGGTCCCGCTTGACCCGAGTCGAGCCGGTCGCAGCCACCGCCCCGCTCGTCGAGGACGAGACGGTACTCCGGAAACAAGGGGGTGTCGGAGACGACCGGGGCCCAGACCTGGGTGCGGATCTCCCAGCGGGCGAAGGAAAGCTCGACCGGGACCCCTCCCGCTCCGCCGAAGCTGGTCTCGGGGTCGGTGCCGAGGGGCACGCCGCCAATTCCGCCGGTGCCGTCGTGGTTCGCCGGGCCACCCGCCGGCGAGCCGCCGCAGGCGGTCAGGACCAGCAGAGACATCGCCGTGGCGGCGAGATACCTGGCCATCGCTCCCTCCCCAGAGCGGCGATGTTCCCGCCGGGCGAGCGCTTCGGCAACGTGTTTACACGGGTGGGGTCGAGGGCTGGTGGCCACACGGCAGGCAGTTCCGAACCGCGGGCCCGTCGCTAACGTGGGGCGAGACCGAGGGAAGGGAGGAAGAGATGGCCGACCACGTGATCAACGGGGTGGACGTCCGCGAGCTGGGGAAGGCGATCCACGGGTTCCGGCACGATCCGCCGCTGGCCCGGTTCCGGTTCCGGGCGCGCAACCGGTGGTCCGCCCGGGGAGGGCGCAGCCACACCACCATCGACTCGTGAAGCGCGAAGCTCGAAACCAAGGCCTTTCGCGCGATGCGCGTGTCGGGCGATCGGCCCGGCCCCGGGCCGATCGCCCGATACGTTGGGACCGCCGTTCGCGAAGCGGATCAGCCGGTCGGTCCGACCACCTCGACGCCGGTGTTCATCGCGCGGGCGACGTTCCGGAGCGGCTGCACCGCCGCGGCGAGATCGGCGTAGGCCCGGCTCGCCGCCTCGGCCACCCGGTTCGGCAGATCGAGGGAGTCGGCGATCCGGTCGAAGGAGTCCTCGGCGGCGGAGACGCGGCGATCGAGCTCATCGACGGCGGCGCGGTGCTCCGTCCCGCGGGCGGCCGAGGCGAGGCCGTCGAGCTGCCGGCGGGTATTCGAGAGCGCGTCCCGGGCGTTGTCGAGGAGCAGCTCGCCTTCCTCCGGATCGTAGCTCGCCGGATCGGACGCCAGGGTCTGGAGGGCCCGGGCGTTGGCCGCCGCCGCTACCAGGCCCGCGTCGATTACCGCCACCTGCCGAGTCGCCCGGGCCGTCCGTGCCTCGCCGGGCTGCGCGGGCAACTGCCCGGCCTGTGGCGACTGGGCCTCGGGCTCTGGCTGCCCCTCCGCCGGCGGCGCGGCCTGGGGCTGCTCGGCCGGTTCCTCCCGGCGTTCCTCCTTGCCCGAGGCGCAGGCCGCGACCGCGAAGACCAGCGTCATCAGCCCGACGATTTCCAGGCGACCCCTCATGCACGTCCTCCTCGCCCGTCCGCTCGCGCTCGACGGGTCTTCCTCGGGTCGGCTCCGGCCCCGTGACGCAAGGGGCGGAGGGCCGACACGTGCCCGGCCACCTTCGCCACCGTGCCCCGGGGCGGCCTGTCCGGTGGCTCCCGCCGCGGCCAAAGCGCCGTGGGCCTCCCCAGGGCCACGGCTGGGAACGGCGGTTCCCCGTGTGAACCGCTTGCCGGCCCGTCCGCCGTGTTTGCGGGCGATACACCGCCCGGCCCGCCGCTTGCTCGCGAGACACGCCGGAGGTGTCGATGTCCGGCCTGGACCCCGCCCGGCGGGCGGCGCTGATCGTGGCCTTCGGGGTGCTCGCGTCCTGCGGCGGCGTGGACCGGACCGCCGGCACGGGGGGCGCCGGCGGTACCGGCGGCACCGGTGGCTCCGGACCCGAGGTCCCGCCGGAGGAGCGCCTCTCCCAACCCCTTCCCGCCCCGGCCGTCCCGGCGTGGCCGCCGCCGCCCGACCAGGTCCCGCGGTTCGAGCTGACCCTCGATCCCCTCGACCTGGCGGCCCTCGAGGCCGATCCGGAGAGCGACGAACTCCGGCCGGCACGCCTCCGCGCCCCCGGGTACGAGGGCGAGGTGTGGGTCCGCTACCGCGGCGCCTCGTCGCGGACACTGCCCAAGAAGAGCCTGCGGATCGAGTTCCCGGAGGGCGTCCGCTATGCCGGCCGGCACAAGGTGAACCTCCTGGCCGGCTGGCTCGACGGCGGCTACCTCGGGGAGCGGATCGCCGCCGATCTTGCCTGGGCCCTGGGCGCCACCGTCTCCGCCACCACCTTTGTCTCGCTTTCCGTGAACGGTGTCCCCTCCGGCCTGTATCTGGAGATGGAGCGGGTGGATAAGAACTTCCTCCGGGCCCGGGGCCTCGACCCGGACGCCAACCTCTACCGGGAGGGAGGCCGGAACGGCGAGCTGCGCCTGGGGCCGCCGTCGCCGTGGCAGCAGGACTTCGAGAAGAAGACCAACGAGGACCGGGCCGACCCGGACCTCGCCGAGCTCCTCGAGCGGATCAACCGGACCCCGGAGCACGACCTCGCCTCCACCCTCGACGCGAGCCTGGACCTCGACGGCTACCTCGCCGTCCTGGCGGTGCAGAACCTGATCTCCGCGGTGTGGGTCGAGGACACCCGCGGTTACTGGATCGCGGAGCACGGCGGCGCCCGGTGGACGTACGCCCCCTGGGATCTCAACAACTCGCTGCTCCTCTACTGGCGCACCTGGGGAGCGGCGGCGTCGCCCCGGGTCGATCGCCCGGTGCCGGTCTTCACCGCCTACGACGGCTACCTCGATCGCAACGTGGCGGATCGGTCGCGGACCGTCCCCGGCTACCGGCCGGCCTGGAGCGTCCTCGCCACCCGGATCTTCGACGAGCCCACGCTCCGGGCCCGGCTCCTGGAGAAGCTCGAGGCGGGGCTCGAGCTCCTCGCCGACGGGGCGTTCGTTCCCTACGTGGAAGGGCTGGCCACCGCCGTGGCTCCGGCGATCGCCGAGGATCCCCACGCCGAGGCTCTCCTGGTCGCCGGCGCGGCGGAGTGGTACGCGGCCTACGCCCGGGGCCGCGTCGCCTTCCTCCAGGCGGCGCTGCCGGCGCTCGCCGAGCACGGCACCACCGAACCGGTGGTGATCGACCGCGTCGGCGAGGGCTGGGTGGAGCTGGTAAACCGCGGCTCCGCCCCGGTGTCCCTCGCCGGCTATCGCCTGGTCACCGACCTCCGCGCCCCCTTCGCCGGGCCGCTCGACGAGGAGCCGGTGCTCTCCGCCGGCGGCGTCGTCCGGATCGAGGCGCCGCTCGCCGCGTCGGGCGGCGAGGTCGGGCTCCACCGGGGCGAGAGCTACGGGGGCTACGAGGACCTGCTCTACGTCGGCCCCCTGGCCCCCGGCGCCTCCTACGGCCGCACGCCCTCGGGCGCGGAGTCGTACGGGCCGCGGTGACGCCGGGAAGGGCCGGCTCGCCGCCACAGGCGGGTGCATCGCCCCGGATACCCGGCGAGGAAGATCTGCTCAGCCCGCCAGCTCTTCCCGGGTCCCCTCGAACCCCGGGAGCCGCAGGGTGAAGCGGGCGCCGCCGCGGGGCGCCCGGGAGACCGTGAGGTTGCCACCGTAGCTCCGGGCGATCTGCAGGCTGATCGAGAGGCCGAGGCCGGTGCCCTCACCGTCGGACTTGGTGGTGAAGAACGGCTCGAAGATCCGCTCGACCAGCCCCTCGGGGACCCCGGGACCGTCGTCCTCGACCTCGACGACCGCCCACCTCCCGTCGGTCCGGGTCCGGACCACCGCGGTGCCGCGGTGGTCCATCGCCTGGCCGGCGTTGATCAGCAGGTTGAGGAGGATCTGCAGGAGCCGGTCGCCCTCGGCCTGCACCGGCGGAGGTGCCCCCGACTCCAGGCGGAACTCCACCCGGTGCTTGAACTGGGCGCCGACCAGCACCACCGCCCGGCGGGCGAGGGCGTCGAGCTCCACCAGGCTGCCGTCCCCGTCGCCGCCGCCGCCCCGCCGCCCGGCGCTCCGGAGATCCTGGACCAGCCCCACCATCCGGCGCACGCCGTCGCGGGTCTCCTCGAGCAGCGCCCGGAACTCCTCCGCCCGCCCGGCGGCGAGGTCCGAGCCGTCATCGAGCCGATCGGCGAGGTACCCGAGATTGGCGGAGACATAGGCGAGGGGATTGGAGAGCTCGTGGGCCACGCCGGCGGCCAGGCGTCCCAGCAACGCCAACCGATCCTGGTGCTCCCGGGCCCGGTCGAGGCGCCCGCGCTGCACCGCCCCGGCGATCAGCCGCGCCGCGGTGAGGACCAGGGCCAGCTTGCTCGGCCCCAGGCGCCCCGGGGTCTGGCTGCCGACGGCGAGGACGCCGATTCCCTCCTCGCCGCTGACCACCGGCGCCCCCAGGAGATCCGCCACCGGCGGGTCGAGCCGGAGCCCGGCGAACTGCGGGTAGTCCTCGAGGCGGCCGCCGCTCC
>JAEZJH010000377.1 GCA_023436385.1 Pseudomonadota bacterium | reverse complement strand
CTTGATGTAGAGCTGGTCGGTCTCGTGGCGCATGCGCTTGGGGTCGTCGATCGACTTCCCCTGGGCGATGGCCATGAGGATCTCGTGGGCCTTCGCGTCCTCGCGTTTCACGTAGTGGGCGTCGGCGGTGGCCACCAGAGGGATGTCGAGGTCCCGGGAGAGCTGCTTCAGGTCGGCGTTGACCTTCTCCTGCTCGACCAGGCCGTTCGACTGGATCTCGAGGAAGAAGTGGCCGGGCTCGAAGATGTCCCGGTACTCGAGGGCCGCCTTCCGGGCGCCGTCGCGGTCGCCACGCTTGAGGAAGCTGGGGATCTCGCCGCCCAGGCAGGCGGTGAGGCCGAACAGGCCCTTCGACCGCTCCCGGAGCAGCTCCTTGTCGATCCGGGGGTGGTAGTAGTGCCCCTCGAGATAGCCCATCGAGGTCAGGTAGCGGAGGTTCCGGTAACCCTCGTCGTTCTCGGCGAGGAGGACCAGGTGGTGGCCCGTCCGCTCCGTCCGGTCCTTCCGGCCCTTCGGGCCGGCGACATAGGCCTCGCAGCCCAGGATCGGCTTCACCCCGGCGTCCTTGGCCTTCCGGTAGAAGTCGACCGTCCCGAACATGTTGCCGTGGTCGGTGACGGCGACCGTCTTCATCCCCTTCTCCGACACGGTTTTCAGCAGATCCTTCATGCGGATCGCGCCGTCGAGGAGGGAGTAGAGGGTGTGCAGGTGCAGGTGGACGAAGTCGGCCATGCCCTCCCGATAGCACGGCACCCCGACATCGGCCGAACCGGAAGGCGACGCCCGGGCCCCGGCCCCGATCGGGGGCCGGAACCCGCGCGGGTGGGATCGCCGGCCCCCGTGATTCCGCGGGGGTGGCCGGGCCCTTTCTTCTTCCGGACGGGTCGCCCTCCCGCGGTGCTTGTTGCCGTCCCTCCCTCCTCTAACTTGACCCCTCACCGGCACCGTTCGTCCCCCGGGGGGACGGCCGTCGCGCCGGGGGAGGCAGCGCCATGGGAAACGGGAGTGGCAGGGCGAACTGGGCGCACCGGCCGGCCGCCCACGCCGGGGCCGCGCTCCTCGAGATCCTCGATCGGCGCATCCCCACCGCCGCCCGGCGCTGGCTGGCCCGGGGGACGGGCGTCGCCGCCCCCTCGTTCGACCTCGACGGTTTCCTCGCCTCCTTCGCCGAGGCGGCCTCCTGGCTCGGCGACGATCACCTGGAGGTGACCGCGGAGGAGCGGGATCGGCTCCGCGACGCGGGCCTCACCTGGCCCCTGGGCGGCTGGACCCTGAACGATCTCGGCCGGGCGGTGCTCCTGGTCCTGGTGCTCCCGCGGCTCCCCGACGACCGCCACCGGCAGATCCTGGAGGCGATCTGGGAGCGGGCGCTGATCGACGAGCGCCGGGCGGTGCTCCGGGCGCTGCCGCTCCTCCCCGGGGCCCACCGCTTCCTCGACCTCGCCCTGAACGGCGCCGAGAGCCCGATCCCGGAGCTCTTCGAGGCGGTCGCCTTCGACAACCCGCTCCCCGCCGCGGCCTTTCCCGACGACGACCTCGAGCGGCTGGTGCTCAAGGCGCTGGTCCTCGGCTCGCCGGTGGACCGGATCCAGGGCCTGGCGAGCCGGGTGACGCCGGCCCTCTCCCGCACCCTCGAGCGCTACGCCCGGGCCCGGGGCGAGGGCGCGCCGGTTCCCCGCGGGCTGTCCCGGCTGGTGGCGGCCGGGGGCCGGAGCCCGGAGGCGCCCGCCGACGGCGCCCGCGAGCCGCATCGGCCGAGGCGGGTCGGCTAGATGGGCGAGCCGCACCGCACCGTCGTCGTCGACGTCCCCGGCCTCTCCGCCGATCTCCTCGGCGACGACACCCCGCACCTCTCCGCCCTCGCCGGCGACGGCAGGCTCCGGCCGCTCCGCACCGTGCTGCCGGCGGTCCTCCCCACCGTCCACGCCACCCTGATCACCGGCGCGCCCCCCCGCGTCCACGGCTGCGTGGGGAGCGGCTGGTACTTCCGGGATCTGGCGGAGATTCGCGTGGAGCCCTCGTCGGCCCGGCTCCTCGGCGGCGAACCGGTCTGGGAGGAGGGGCGTCGGCGCGACCCCGCCTTCACCGCCGCGCAGGTCTTCTGGTCGATGGGGATGTACTCGACCGCCGACGTCTCCGTCGCCGCCCGGCCGGTGCCCCCGGCCGACGGCCCGGAGCCGTTCGCTCTCTGGACGCAGCCGTCGCCCCTGGGCCGCGAGCTGACCCGGAGGATGGGCGCCTTCCCCGGCCGCCGGCACTGGGGGCCCGCCGCCGGGCTCGCCGCCGCCCGCTGGATCGCCGGCGCCGCCCGCTACGTCTACGATACCCGCCGGCCCACCCTGACCCTGGTCTCGCTCCCGTACCTCGACCGCGTCCTCCAGCGCTTCGGTCCGGGGAGCCGGGAGGGCGAACGGGCGGTCCGGGAGATCGACGAGCTGGCCGGCGAGCTGGTGGAGCACGTCCGCCGGGACGGAGCCCGGGTGGTCCTGCTCTCCGGCTTCGGGGTCTCCGCGGTCGGCGGCGCCATTCACGTCAACCGGGCGCTCCGGGAGGCCGACCTCCTCCGGGTCCGGGAGGAGCAGGGCACGCTCGATCCCGGTCTCTCCGAGGCCTTCGCCTTTGCCGACCACCAGGTGGCCCACGTCTACGTGCGGCGGACCGAGCGGATCGCCGAGGGCCGGCGCCTCCTCGAGCGCCTCCCGGGCGTGGACGGGGTCCTCGACGCCGGGGCCAAGCGGGCCGCCGGCCTCGACCATCCGCGGAGCGGCGAGCTGGTGGCGGTGGCCCGGGCCGATCGCTGGTTCACCTACTACCACTGGCTCGAGGACGACCCGCCGCCCTCCCGGGCCCGCACCGTCGATCCCGGCAAGCCCGGCCACGATCCCGCGGAGTTGCTGGTCGATCCCGCGGTGAGGCTGCCGGCGCTCCGGTTCGCGCTCTCCCGGGCCCGCGCCGCCCTGGGCCTCTCGCCGCGGCTCGAGCTGACCCCGGTGGACGCGTCGCTGGTCCGCGGCTCCCACGGTCGGCTGGAGACCGATCCGCGCCGGGGGCCGATCCTGATCTCCACCGAGCCGGGCCTCTTGGGCGCCGGGACGGTAGCCCTCGCCGACGTGAAGGCGCTCCTCCTCGACCACGTCTTCGAAGAGGCCAAGCCCCCGGGCGCGAGGAAGCGGCGTTCGGCCCGCGGCGCGGCCTGACCGGTCCGGCGGTCACGCCGCCGCCCGGCCTACGGTTCGCGGACCGGCCGGCTCTCCACGTCGATCACCTGGTCGCGGGCCGACCGCGGCTGCATCCGTCCGCCCGAAAAGACGACGATCCGGCGCTCCAGGCGCCGCCGGAGGAACGCCGCCACGGCGCGCCGCGTCGGCGGCACCAGCAGGATCAGGCCGATCCCATCGGTGATCACCCCCGGGGCGACGAGGAGCGCCGCGCCCAGGAGCACCAGCAGGCCGGAGAGCACGCCCTCCTCCGGGAGCCGGCCCGACGCCAGCGCCGCCCGGTACGAGCGGAGGACCCGCAGCCCCTCGAGCTTGGCGAGCACGGCGCCGGCGAAGCCGGTGACCAGGACCAGCGCCAACGCCGGCCCGGCGCCGATCCGCGAGCCGATCCAGAGGAGCAGGAGCAGATCGACGAGCGGCAGGAGGATGAAGAGCGGCAGGAGCCGGAGCATGCGGATCGGACCTTCCCGGAGTGGCGGCTACGACCGGCGCCGCGAGAGCAGCCGGCCGACGACGAGGATAACGATCGCCCCCACCACCGCGCCGATGAAACCCGCGGGTCGGGGATCGAGGGGGTCCTCGCCGGAGAGCAAGGCGCCCAGGAAGCCGCCGACGAACGAGCCGGCGACGCCCAGGAGCGTGGTGCGGACCAGGCCCATCGCCTGATCGCCGGGGAAGAGCGCACGGGCGATGAGACCGGCGAAGAAGCCGAAGCAGATCCAGCCGCAGACTCCCATGGAACACCCTCCGTTCCGTCTTGTATCACCGCCGTCCGGCAGCGAATACCGCGGTTTTTCCCGGTTCGCCTCGCGCTGGAGCGGACTCCGGGCCGGCCGGAATACGCGGGAGCGCCCCGGCGGGTTCACGCGTGGCGCGGGTCGATCGGCGGCCGCGGGTTCGTGTAGAGTGCGCCGCCGTCAGCGGCGCGACGAAGCACCCGCTGCCGTCGGCGCCCCCTCCCGGCGCCCGAGGAGTCCAACATGAGCGTCATCCTTCCGTTCCGCGGCTACCGCCCCTCCCCGGCGTATGCGTCCGAGGTTCCGGCGCCGCCCTACGACGTGCTCGACTCGAAGGAGGCGCGGGCGATGGCCGAGGGCCACCCGCACAGCTTCCTCCACATCAACAAGCCGGAGATCGACCTTCCGGAGAGCGTCGACCTCTACTCCGACGCCGTCTACGCCATGGGCCGGGAGAACCTCGAGCGGTTCATCCGTGAGGGCGTCCTGGTCCGCGAGGCGAAGCCCGCGCTCTACGTCTACCGGCAGCGGATGGGGAACCACGTGCAGACCGGCGTGGTCGCCGCCGCCTCGGTGGACGAGTACCAGGCGGACCTGATCAAGAAGCACGAGTTCACGCGGCGGGACAAGGAAGACGACCGCACCCGCCACACCGACGAGCTGAACGCCAACACCGGCCCGGTGTTCCTCACCTACCCGGCGCGGGCGGAGATCGATCGGCTGATCGCCACCGTCACCGCCCGGAAGCCCGACCACGACGTGGTCACCGCCGACGGCTTCGGCCACACGCTCTGGGTGGTGGAGGACGCCGCCGAGATCGCGGAGTTGCAGCGGATGTTCGCGGCGATCCCCTGCACCTACGTCGCCGACGGCCACCACCGTGCCGCCTCGGGGAGCCGGGTCCGGGACCTCCGCAAGGCGAAGAACCCGAACCACACCGGGAAGGAGCCCTACAACTTCTTCATGGCGGTGTTCTTCCCCCACGACCAGCTGGCGATCATGGACTACAAC
>JAEZJH010000476.1 GCA_023436385.1 Pseudomonadota bacterium | reverse complement strand
ATCTGCCGGTGGGCGCCGACGCCCACCGGCTCGAGGTCACCTTCCGGCCGGTGGAGGAGGGGACCTTCATCGCCACGCTCTTCGTCGAGTCGACCGACGGCGACACCCCGGCCTTTCCGGTGCCCCTCTCCGGCACGGCCCGGGAGCTGCCGCCGTGTGCGTGGGTCGCCGAGCCGCCGGTGTTGCGCTTCGGGCAGATCCCCGTGGGCACGCCGGCGACACTGGCGGTGGCGCTCCGGAACATCGGCTCCGACTCCTGCATCTTCACCTCGGTGGCGCTGGCCCGCGGGGCGCCGGCCGGCTTCTCGCTCCCGGGCGGCGGGGTGATCTCCGCCACCGTGGGACCGGGCGAGTCGCTGGTGGTGCCGGTGATGGCCAAGCCCACGGCCCCCGGCCCCTTCTCCACCAACCTCACCTTCTTCGTCTCCGACCCGGCCGCGCCACAGGGGACGGTGCCGATCACCGCCGCCGGCTACCAGGGCTGCCTGGTGGTGCAGCCCGGCGCCATCGACTTCGGCACCGTCCGGCTCTCCTGTCCGGCGGTCTCCGGCTCCTTCGAGGTCCGGAACGAGTGCGGCACCGCGGTGGACATCGGCTCGATCGTCCTGGGGCCCGGGACCCACTCCGTTGGCGAGCTGACGGTGACCGCCACCGCCCCCGCCACCCTGGCCGCCGGCGCCCGGACCTCGATCCAGGTGACCTACGCGCCCAAGGACGAGGGGATCGACGCCGCCCCGATCCTGGTCGACGCGCCGGCGGTCGGCGATCCGATCGCCCTCGCCGTCTCCGGCCGGGGGACCGGCAACGACTACCGGACCGACCGGTTCACGCAGAAGTCGCGCGAGGCGGTGGACGTGCTCTTCGTCCTCGACAACTCCGGCTCGATGATGGAGGAGCAGGAGGCGATCGGCGCCGGTTTCTCGGATTTCATCCAGTACGCGATCTCCCAGGGCCTCGACTACCGGATCGGCGTCACCACCACCGGCATCGATCCCTCCGGCGGCGGCTGGGCGTCGTGCCCGGGTGGCGTCGACGGCGGCGAGGCGGGGCGGCTCTATCCCGTCGATCGGTCGCGGCCGCGCTGGATCGAGCCGGGGACGCCCAACGCCGCCGCGGTCTTCGCCGCCAACGTCCAGGTCGGCGTCTGCCATTGGTGGGAGGAGGGCCTCGAGGCCGCGTATCTGGCGCTCTCCTCGCCGCTGGTGGACTCCGCCGACGATCCGTCCACCGGCTGGCCCGACGACGGGAACCTGGGCTTCTACCGGTCCCACGCCCGCCTCTCGGTGATCATCGTCACCGACGAGGACGATCACTCCGGCCGGGCGTCGTCGTTCTACAGCGCCTTCTTCCGGGCGCTGAAGGGACCGGGGAAGGCCGACATGGTGACGGTGAGCGGCGTCCTCGGCGACGGCTGTGCCACCGCCAGCGGCGACGGCGCCAAGTACAAGGAGGTGATCGGGGCCACCGGCGGCGTGGTCGAGCCGATCTGCACCGCGGACTGGGGCCAGTCCCTGGCCAAGCTGGCGGAGGCGAGTTTTGGCTTCACCCTGCGGTTCCCGCTCACCGGCCGGCCGCTCGGCGGGATCACCGTCTCGGTGAACGGCCAGCCGCAGGCCGGCGGCTGGACCTACGACGCGGTGGCCAACTACGTGGTCTTCGCCGAGACCGCCGCCCCGCCTCCGGGGGCGAACATCGAGGTCACCTACATCCCCGCCTGTGGGACCTGATGGGCCGGGCTGCCGGGCGGCAGGTCGGCTGCCGCCCGGCGCCCCGGAGGGGAGAAAAGACCTTTCGATCTCGGACAAACCGGGCTATGGCAGGAGGAGGCGGTCGTTGGGGAGGAAACGGCCGCCCGGAGGCGCCCGATGTCGTCGAGACCCGAAGGCTGGAGCGGATTCCTCACGGCGGCCCGCCAGCGGCCAAACCGGGTGGAGGCGTTTCCGGCCCGGCCGCTGCTGGCGATGATCGAGCGCTTCCGCGGCCGCACCGTCTGCCTCGCCGACGTCCATCCCACCGAGCGGGTCCGGGACGGCGCCGGCAAGGAATACCTCTACGTCGTCCGCGGCGATGACCTTGTGGCGGTAAAGCTGCCACCGGCATTGAAGAAGCACGTCGCGGAGTTCACCGCCTCCCCGGCCTGGGAGGTGGTGGGCAAGATCGCGGGAACGATCGCGGTCTTCCGGCGCCAGGGGGCGCGCGTCTGCCATCACCACGCCCTCCTGGTCGAGGCCGAGGGGCTGGCGGCGCCGGGCGCCGGAGCGGTGATCTGCGGCGACCGCGAGGCGCGGCTCCTGCCGGCCTGATCGGCTGCCGTCCGGCCGGCGGGGGACTATACTTCGCGGACACGTGAGCCCCGCCGAGTCCCGAGCCCTGGAGATCGAACCGCTCCCGCCCCCGTTCACGCCCGCCGAGGCCCGGGCGATGTGCGGGCGCGTCGTCGCCAACGTCGAGCGGGCGCTCCGCGGCAAGCGCGAGGCGGTGGAGCTCTGCCTGGTGGGCCTCGCCGCCCGCGGCCACCTCCTGGTCGAGGACGTCCCCGGCGTCGGCAAGTCGACCCTGGCCCAGGCGCTGGCGCGGTCCCTCGATCTCCCCTTCGCCCGGATCCAGTTCACCTCCGACCTCCTGCCCTCGGACATCCTCGGCGTCTCCACCTGGGAGGCCGGGCAGAACGCCTTCCGGTTCCGGCCCGGGCCGATCTTCAACGCGGTGATCCTCGCCGACGAGATCAACCGCACCCCGCCGCGGACGCAGTCGGCGCTGCTCGAGTCGATGTCCGAGGGGCAGGTCTCGCTGGAGGGCGTGACCCGGACCTTGCCGCGGCCGTTCCTCGTGCTCGCCACCCAGAACCCGCAGGAGCAGCAGGGCACCTATCCGTTGCCGGAGTCGCAGCTCGACCGGTTCCTGCTCCGGCTCTCCCTGGGCTATCCGTCCCGGGAGGTCGAGCGGGAGCTGCTCCTTTCCCGCGGCACGGAGGAGCCGGTCGCCTCGCTCCGGCCGGTGGCGGCGCGGGCGGAGGTGCTGCGGCTCCAGGCGGCGGTGGCCGGGGTTCGGCTCGATCCGGCGGTGGCCGACTACGCCCTCTCGATCGCCGGCGCCACCCGCTCCTCCGAACGGATCGCCCTGGGCG
>JAEZJH010000472.1 GCA_023436385.1 Pseudomonadota bacterium | reverse complement strand
GCCACCGGCTGGGCCGCGGGAACCGCCACGTAGATCGGCTGCCCGTCCGGCCCCACCCCGGCCTGGACGTAGGCGACCGTGTAGCCCGGACCGGGATAGGCCGGGTTGCCCTGGGGGAACGGGAAGGTCGCGTAGCCCCCGGGCACGTAGCCCTGGGGAACGCCGAAGCCGCCGGCCGGGAACGGCCCCGGCGCCCCGGGCCCCGCGGCTCCCGGCGCACCGGCAGCCGGCGCGTTCCAGGGGAAGCTCGCCTGCTGGGCGGCAAGGGCCTTCTCGCGCTCGAGGCGCTCGCGCTCCACCGCCTCGAAGTCGATCATCCGTCCCGAGACCATCGCCCGGGGATCGGCGGGATCGAGCTGCCGCCACTTCAGGTCGTCGGCCCGGCCGCCGTAGAGCCGGGCGATCGCCCGCCGGACCCCGAACTCCGTGGCCACCACCGGCCGGACCTTGGGTCCGAGGCGGAAGCGGAGGAGATCGAGCTTGCCCAGGTCGGCCGGGTCGGTCATCGCCACGAAGACCTGGCCGCCGTCCCGCTCCGCCATCGGCATCGCCAGGAGCCGGAGCGCCACCTCCTGCGGCAGCCGGACCAGGAGCTCGGCGGGCGGATCGGAGTCGAGGAGCTTCTCGTCGGTGACGAAGGGAACGCCCAGCTGCTTGGCCAGGACCTGCAGCACCGAGCGCGCCGGCGCGTACTCCAGGCTCACCACCCACTCGCCGACGCGGCCCCCCTCGAGGCGCTGCCGGGCCAGCACGGTCTGGAGCTGCGTCTCGGTGATCAGCCCCGCCTCCACCAACAGCGCCCCCAGGCGCTTCCTGGGCCCGGTGCTCCGGGGCGCGGCGCCCGCCGGCGCGGCGCGGAGCACCGGGACCGGCGGCGTGGCGTCCTCGCCGGGAGCGACGTGGGCGAGGACGACCTTCCCCACCGCGGTCTTCGCCTCGACGGGCGTCGCGGGAGGTTCCCGGTCGTCGCGGAGGGGAATCCCCTCTCCCAGGTTCCGATCGAGGGGCTGCCGCTCCGGGAACAGCTCCGCCATCCGCCGGGCGAGATCCTCCCGGTTCACCCGCCAGCGCCGTTCCTCGAGGACGTTGCGGAGGTCGGCCGCCAGGTCGCGCGCGTGGGGGTGCCGCTTCTCCGGCTCCCGGGCGAGAGCCTTCCGGAGCACGGGGAGGAGCTCCTCCGGCACCCCCTCGGGCAGCTCGAGCCGCGTCTCGTCGTGGGCGGTGATCGCCGCCAGGGCCCGGCCCGCCGAGCCGCCGCTGGCGAAGAGCGGCTTGCCGGCGAGGAGTTCGTAGAGCAGCGTGCCCGCCAGGAAGATGTCGCTCGCGTGGCTCGCCTCGGCGCCCGCCAGGAGCTCTGGAGCCAGGTAGCCGATCTTGCCCTTGAGCAGGTTTCCCTGGGTCGATTCCCGGCCGTCGGCGGCCTTGGCCACCCCGAAGTCGGCGAGCTTCACCTCGCCGCGCGTCGAGACGAGCACGTTGGACGGATTCACGTCCCGGTGCACCACCCGCAGCGGCTTGCCGTCGGGTCCGGTGGCCTCGTAGGCGTACGCCAGGGCCTCGGCGACGCAACAGGCGAGGTGGACCGCCTCCGGTGGCTGGATCGGCTGGCCGGCCTTGTTGGCGGCGACGATCACCCTCCGGAGATCCTCGCCGTCGACCAGCTCCATCACCAGGTACGGCTGGCCGGAGGTGAGGCCCAGGTCGAGGACCTGCACGACGTTGGGGTGGCCCAGGTGCACGCAGAGCCGGGCCTCGCGCAGGAAGGCCTCGGCGCTCTTCGGGTCGGCGGCGACCGCCGGGAGCATCCGCTTGATGGCCACCGGCTTCTCGAAGCCGGCGGTGCCGACGACCTTGCCGAGGAAGACCTCGGCCATGCCGCCGATCGCCAGCCTGCGGATGATCCGGTAGTGCGGCACAACACCCCCCGAATGACCGTTCGGCCACGCTACCCGCCGGAGGGACCCCCGCCTATCCCCTTCTTATGGGGGATCACCGGGCCCCACATCAGCCACAAGAGGCCCGGCACGGGCCGGATTCCGGAGGCGGGCAACCGGCCGGCGGTCGCTTCGTCCCCTTTCGCTCCATACCCCCGATCGCGGGGCGGAGACAAGGCGGAGCGCACTCGCCGGCGATCTCGTCCGGTATGCGGCGTCTCCATCTGGGGCTGTCGGTGTAGGGTGGGGAATGCAGCGCCCCTCTCCGTGCTTGGGAGTCCGATGATCTCTTCGCCGCCGCTCGCCGCCCTCCTCCCCGCCCATGGCGCGGGAAGCCTCGCTCCCGACGACGTCCTCGACCGGTTCGTCTCCTACGCCGCCGACCAGGGCCTGAGCCTCTATCCCGCCCAGGAGGAGGCGATCCTCGAGCTCCTCTCGGGCAAGCACGTGATCCTCGGCACGCCCACCGGCTCCGGGAAGTCGCTGGTGGCGATGGCCCTCCACTTCCGGTCGATGGCGGAAGGGAAGCGGAGCTTCTACACCTGCCCGATCAAGGCGCTGGTGAACGAGAAGTTCTTCGCGCTCTGCCAGGCCTTCGGCCCGGAGAACGTGGGCATGCTCACCGGCGACGCGAGCATCAACCGCGAGGCGCCGATCGTCTGCTGCACCGCGGAGATCCTCGCCAACCTCGCCGTCCGCGAGGACGACCCGCCGGTCCACCACGTGGTGATGGACGAGTTCCACTACTACGCCGACCGCGAGCGCGGGATGGCCTGGCAGCTGCCGCTGATCGCGCTCCCCAAGGCCACCTTCCTGCTGATGTCGGCGACGCTCGGGGACACCACCGCGATCGCCAGGAGCCTCGAGGAGCTGACCGGCCGGCCGGTGGCCCAGGTGCAGCGGGGCGAGCGCCCCGTGCCCCTCGACTACGAATACCGGGAGACGGCGCTCCACGAGACCATCGCCGACCTCCTCCGGGACGGCCGCTACCCGATCTACCTGGTGCACTTCACCCAGCGCGCCGCCGCCGAACAGGCCCAGAACCTGATGTCGGTGGACTTCTGCTCGAAGGAGGAGAAGGCGGCGCTCCGGATCGCGCTCCAGGGGACGAAGTTCGATACCCCCTACGGGAAGGAGCTCCAGCGCTTCCTTCTCCACGGCGTCGGCCTCCACCACGCCGGGCTCCTCCCCAAGTACCGGCTCCTGGTGGAGAAGCTCTCGCAACAGGGCCTCCTCAAGGTGGTCTGCGGCACCGACACCCTGGGCGTGGGCGTCAACATCCCGATCCGCACCGTGCTCTTCACCCAGCTCTGCAAGTTCGACGGGGAGAAGACCGCGGTCCTCCGGGTCCGGGACTTCCACCAGGTGGCGGGCCGGGCCGGCCGGAAGGGGTTCGACACCAAGGGCAGCGTCGTCGCCCAGGCGCCCGAGCACGTGATCGAGAACCTCAAGGCGGAGGCCAAGGCGGCCGCCGCCGGGAAGAAGCGGCCGCCGAAGAAGGCGCCGCCGCAGAAGGGCTACGCCCACTGGGATCGGAACACCTTCGAGAAGCTGATCACCTCGAAGCCCGAGCCCCTCGAGTCCCGCTTCGAGGTCACCCACGGCCTGCTCCTCAACCTCCTCCAGAACCGGAGCGAACGGGCCGGAGGCGGCTACCGGCGGCTCCTCGAGATCGTCTCCCGCTCCCACGGGAACGACTACACCCGGCGCCAGCACAAGCGCGCCGCCCGGGCCCGGTTCAAGGAGCTCCGGGAGGCGGGGATCGTCACCCTGGTCGAGTGGTACGGGCGCCCGGGGCGGGCGGTCGAGGTGAGCGGCGAGCTCCAGGAGGACTTCTCCATCCACCACACCCTGGCGCTCTACCTCCTCCACGCCATCGAGCTCCTCGACCGGGAGAGCGAGACCTACGCCCTCGACCTCCTCACCCTGGTGGAGTCGATCCTCGAGAACCCCGACGTCGTCCTCTACAAGCAGCTCGACAAGGCGAAGGGCGAGAAGATCGCGGAGCTGAAGGCCCAGGGGATGGAGTACGACGACCGGATGCGGGAGCTCGAGAAGGTCGAGTACCCCAAGCCGAACGCCGACTTCATTTATTCCACTTTCAACGAGTTCGCCCGGACGCACCCCTGGGTGGGCGCGGAGAACATCCGGCCCAAGTCGGTGGTCCGGGAGCTCTACGAGCGGTACTGCTCCTTCGACGACTACGTCCGGGAGTACGGGCTCCAGCGGAGCGAGGGCGTCCTCCTCCGCTACCTCTCCGAGTGCTACAAGACGCTGATCCAGACCGTGCCGGAGGCGGCCCGCACCGAGGAGGTGCTGGACGTGATCGCCCACCTCCGCGCCCTCCTCACCGGCATCGACTCCAGCCTCCTCGACGAGTGGGAGCGGATGCGCGGCCTCGCCCCCGACCTGCCCGCCGAGGGCGAGGCGGCGCCGCCCCCCAAGCCGCGGGACCTCGCCGCCGATCCGAAGGCCCTGGCCTCCCGGATCCGCGCGGAGCTTCACGGGCTTCTCAAGGCCCTCGCCGACCGGTCCTACGAGGGTGCGGTCAACCTGGTGGCCCCGTCCGACCCGCCCTGGACCCCGGAGCGGTTCGAGGCGGAGCTGGCGCCGTACTGGGCGGAGCACGACCGGATCGACCTCACCCCCGCCGCCCGGCGGCCCCACAACACCTTCGTGAAGCAGCTCGAGCCCCGGCGCTGGGAGGTGCAGCAGCGGATCGTCGACCCCACCGGGGAGGCCGACTGGGTCCTCGAGGGCCTGGTGGATCTCGCCGGGGAGAAGCCCGACGGCACCCCGCTCGTGGAGCTGGTCCGGATCGGGATGTAGACGCGGCGCGTCGGCGCCGGCCCCCGCTCCCGGCCGGCGCCGCCCGTGTTTCATGTTTCACGCGCGGCCGGCCTCCTCCTC
>JAEZJH010000444.1 GCA_023436385.1 Pseudomonadota bacterium | reverse complement strand
CTCCACGGCGACGGTGGCGGAGACCGGGTAGCCCACGTACGCCCGGGGGAACTCCACCGTCTCCGCCGAGACCCGCACCTCGCCGCTGGTTCCGACCAGCCGCTCGTCGTCGCAACCGGCCGCCGCGAACAGCGCCAGCGCCAGCCACGTCCACCTTACGAACCTCACCGGCCCTCCCGGTTTCCGCCGGCGGGACCACCCCGCGGGCCGGACCAGCCCCAGGTGGCGGCGTCGGCGCCGCGGTTCAGCTCGTAGAGCTTCACGGCGCCCCGCCGCTCGGCGAACGCGAACCGGCCGTTCCGGAGCGCCGGCGGCCCCGCGAGCCGCTCGAGGCCCGGGACCAGGCAGGCCCGGGCCAGCTCGCCGTCCTGCCGGTACTCCACGAACCCGGAGATCAACATCGCCTCCCCCAGCGGATCCTGTTGGATCGCCACCACCGCGTTCTCCCGCGTGGTCCGGATCGGCGCGGTCCAGGACGGCGTGCCGCCGATCCCCGGGAGGACCAGCTCCCCGGAGCCGAACGGCTCCCCGTTCGCCGGATCGAAGGCCACCAGCGACGGGGGCGTCGTCTCGTCGCCGCCCTGCACCGCGTAGCCCACCGCGCTGCCCAGGAGCGGCGAAGGGCCGGCGAGGCCGGCGCCCGCGAGGACCGGGAGGTCGAAGAGCGGCTCCCCGTCGGCGGTGTCGCGGACCACGCCGGGCGCGACCACCAGCAGCCCATCGGCGACGGCCAGGGGTCCGCCCTCGTCATCCCCGAGGTGCCGTTCCCAGCGCAGCGAGCCGTCGCCATAGAGCGAATAGAGCGTTCGGCCCGCGTCTCCGGCGTCGAGGGCGAGGAAGAGGCGCCCGTCCGCATCGGCCACCGCCACCGGCTCGCCGGGCCCGGCGATCGGCTCGCCGGCGAGCCAGGTGATCGGTCCCGGCCCGGCGGAACCCACGGAGACGACCCCGGTCGAACCGGAGGCCCCGAGGACCACGCGCACCGTCTGGTTCCCCTCGGCGATGAGGGCCCGCACCGCCTGGAGGCTCGACCACTGCCAGGCCAACTCGCCGTCGGCGATCCACCGGGCCTCGATCACCGGGCCGCCGGCGGAGTCGGCCAGCGCCGCCACCACCACCTCGCCGGCGACCATCGCCCCCGCCGCTCCCAACGGCCCGCCCAGCGGGATGCCGCGGTACCGTTCCACGTACTCGTCCCCGCCGTCCGGGGTCAGGGCGTAGAGATACGACCGCGTGCCGTCGATGGCGGACGCGATCCAGAGCAGGGTCCCGTCGCCGGCGGTCAGGCCGAACTGGGCGATCTCCCAATCGGGCGGCACGGAGGAGACGAAGAGGGGCGGGTCGACCACGTTCTCCTGCTCCCGGGTGCAGACCTCGTCCCGGCAGACGCCGTCGCCGCATCGGGCGGCGCAGGGCAGGCCCTCGGCCGACCGCGTGTCACACGTCCCGGCGAAACAGTAGTAGCGGGCGACACAGGTGGAGTTGTCTCCACACGAGGTGCCGTCGCGCTTGTCGCGGGTGTCGCAGCCCTGGTCGGGCTTGCAGATCGCTTCCCGGCAACGCGGGTCCTCGTCGTCCGGGACCGTGCAGACGATCGGATCGTGCCGGCACCCCACCGCCGGATCGCAGCGGTCCTCCGTGCAGGCGTTTCCGTCGTTGCAGTCGAGGACGGTGCCCCGGCACTCCTGGTTCACGCAGATCCCGTCGACCAGACACGCGTTGCCGGTCTGGCAGGAGGCGCCCTCGTCGAGCGCGCGGGTGATACAGCCGCCGGAAGCGGGCTCGAACCAGGATTCGAAACAGGGCCCCGGGGCCACACACACCTCGGGAATCACCGCGGTCCCGGCGAGGGGCACCTCGACCACCTGCTCGCCCTGCGTGTAGCGGAGCAGGCCCTCGAACTCGCCGGGGGAGGCGGGGGTGAAGCGGACGGGACGGGTGACGTCGGCGCCGCCGGGCAGGCGGTACGGGCCCTCCTCGGTCTGGAACGGTCCCTCGATCGCCAACTGGACCAAGAGCTCCGTCCGGCCGGTGTTCTGCAGGCGGATCCGGGTCTCCACCGCGTGGCCGACGTAGCCGTTCGCGAAGGTCAACCGGGTCGGCGCGACCTGGAGCAGCCCCTCGGCGTTGTTCAGCCCGGACTCGCCGGAGCAGGCCGCCAAAAGTAGCCCGATCACGACTCCCGCCGGGAACCGTCCGCCGCGCATCTTCGCCTCCGCTCGCACCACGGGCCGAGTATAGGCGGGCCCGGCCCTGAGGAAAAACGCCGTAAACCCGGTGATCGAGCGGGCGTCCGGCGCACATGGGTGTTGCTCGGGGAGGTGCGGAAGCGCGGGACTCCGGGGTGGCTCCCGGGCGGCGAGGGCGGGTACCATGGCCGGCGTGACGGTCGGCGAGAGAGGACGCGGCGCTTGGGCCTGGTAGCGGCGGACACCGGCAACCGGAGCGGAGTGCGGAGACCGTGGGGGCGGCAGAGGTTCCCGGCGCTCGCGGTCGGGCTCGCGGCGTTCCTGGTGGCCGGCTGCGATGGCGGCGATCGGCCCGAGGAGCTGCCCTGCAAGTTCGTCGTCGACGAGGACGGGACCCGGCGGATCGACTGCCCCGACGGCACCTCCGCGACGCTGCCCCCGGCGGTGGTCGCGCCCCGGGCCGGCGCCGTCTCCGGCACGGCGAGCCTGTTCGGCGAGCCCCGGCGCGACGGCATCGAGGTCTGGCTGGCGCTGGCGCCCACCGATCCCGACGAGAGCGGGGACTTCCTCCACGCCCGGACCGACGCCGAGGGGCGCTTCCGGTTCGACGACGTCCCCCCGGGCGTCCACACCGTCGTCCTCGAGGCCCCGGGCTTCACCCCCGAGCGGCGACCGGTGGTGGCCGATCCCGGCGAGTACCTCCTCGACCCGGTGGTCCTCCGGCGCGGCTTCGCATCGCTGGCGGCGGATCGGATCGAGCTCTTCCCGTCGCCCCGGGCGAAGGCCTTCGCCGCCCGCTACGGCGAGCCTTCGGGGTTTGCGCGCCTCGCCTACTGGGAACCGGGCGGCGCCGGGATGGTGCCGGTCGCCGGGCGGGTGCGGAACTCGGCGTACCCGAACTACTTCGACGCGGAGGGAGGCCTCCTCCACGCCATCGACATCCCCATCGGCTCCGCCGGCCCGGGAGACCTGGTCCGCTACGAGGTGGACGAGGGGCGCCTCCGGGTGATCGCCCACGACGTCGAGGCGTTCTGGCCGGCGCTGGGCGGCGAGGCGTTGCTCCTCCGGGGCCAGAACTTCTCCCTCCAAGCCTGGAACGATCGGTTCACCGGGGCCGACGGGAGCGGCGGACTGCAGCCGATCGCCGACTCGGCGCCGGACTTCAGCGCCGGCCCCGACTTCCGGCTGGTGGCCTTCGGGGTGGGCAACACCCTGGTCGTCTGGGACATGGAACGGATGACCGGAGACACCCTGGGACTCGCGGGGTCGGTGCGGTTCTCCCCGGACGGCGCGGTGTGTGTCTCCGATGGTGGCGGACGCCTGGTGGTCTGGGATGCGGAGGGGCCGCGGCTCACGCCCCTGGGACCGGCCTCCGTCCAGGACGTCAGCTTCCACGACGCCGGCCGGCGCTTCGTCTACCTCGAGACGGAGGGCGCCTCGAAGCAGCTGGTCCACGTCGACCTCGATCGCGGGGCGGCGCCGGTGCCCCTCCGGGATCGGGTAGAGTTCGCCTCCTACGGCCCGGGAGACGGCGGGATCGCCTGGATCGAGAGCCGCGGCGCCGAGGAGGAGCTGTATTTCCTCCGGGCCCTGGGCGAGGCGCCGGAGCGGATCGACCACGGCGTGGGGATCGACAACCTGGTCTGGTCGCGGGACGGCCGGCGCCTCTTCTTCCACGTGATCCAGGGCGGGATCACCCGCCTCGAGGTCTTCGAGCCGGGCCTGGGCGCGCACACCCTCGAGCCCGACGTCCTCTCCTGGGCGCTCCTCGAGCCCGAGGGAGACGGCGTGTTCTTCCGGGCGGTGCATCGGCAAGGCGGGACCGAGACGGTGGCCCTGAACTACTGGGATCCCGTCACCGACGCGGTGTTTGTCGTCCATACCGCGGTCGATCCGGGGATGCCCATTCCCTCGGTGCTCTCCGGTCCCGGCCGGCGGCTGGTCTTTCCGGACCAGGACGGCGGTTGGTGGCGCTGGGATCCGGTTACGAAGACCAGGGCCTTCGTGGGCGAGCGGACGTCCTCGTCCTGGATGAAGTACGAGTTCCTCGCCGACGGCGCCGTCGCCTTCGTCGAAAGCGACGGGACGCTCGCCTTCCTCGCGCCCGACGCGACGGAGCGACGGATCCTGGGCGAGGGCCTTCCCCCCGACGTCGGCGGCCTCCACGTCGCCCCCGGCCTCGCCGAGCGGTTCTCCTACCTCTACGGCACCGCTTCGTCTCCCGCGGGAGCGGCCGGTACCCTGGTGCTCGTCGATCGCGCCGCCGGCCGGGCGATCCCCCTCGACGACGAGGTGACCGACGCCGTCCAGGGCGACACCTTCGTCGCCTACGTCCGCAACGTCGACGACGACGAGCACCCGCAGTGCCTCTTCCTCGCCTCCTACCCCGTGGACACCCCGTGATGCGCGCCGCCCTCCTGCTCCTCCTGGCCGCCGCCCTCGTCGCCTGTGGCGAGACCACGAGGGAGAGCGCCTGCTCCCTCTTCGACAACGGGGACGGCACCCGCACCCTCCGCTGCGGCGAGGACACGCTGATCCTCCCGGGCACGGGCGACGGGACCACCTGCGTCAAGTCGCCAGCCGCCGACGGCGGGGCGGTGATCGCCTGTACCGACGGCACCACCATCGTCCTCGACGCGGACGGCAACGTGATCCACCGGGGCGCCGGCGCGGTGATCGGCCGGGTGACGCTGTTCGGCGAGAAGGACCACACCGGCACCACCGTCCGCGCGGTCGGGACGGAGCGGTCCGCGATCACCGACGAGAAAGGCGACTTCTACCTGGCCGGCCTCGACGCCGGTGTCTACGATTTGTTGTTCGAGCGTCCGGGTTGGGAACCGGTCCGGCACCGGAACACCATCGCGGTGGGCGGCATCCTGTATCTCGAACCGGTTCTGCTCCGCCGGGGGCGCTACCTGGTCCCCACCACCGGAACCCTGGAGGTATCTCCGACCGAGGACACGCTCCTGGTCCAGGACGGCCGCGGCCTCTGGCTCCATCCGGTCGATCGGCTCGATCCGGTGGAGCTGTCTCCCCACGCGCCCCTGGGCGCCGACGGCCTCGGGGCCGCGGCCAAGTACCATCCCGAGGGCACGGCGGTCGTCTTCCTCGAGAACTTCGATCCGGTGGCGCGGTGGGCCCGGCTCCGCCGCCACGACATCGCCGCCCGCGAATCGGTAACGCTCGCCGAGCGGGCGCTGCGGGCCGTTCCCCTCGCCGGGGGCCGGACGCTGATCTGGCTGGCCCCGGCGGACGCGACCACCGGGCCGGTGGCCACGGCGGAGGTGCTCGTCCGCTATCCGGACGGCGCCGAGCTGGTCCTGGGAACGAGCGAAACCCCGGGGGCGATCGACTCCGCCGCGCCGGGCGCCACCGCGATCGCCGTCGGCACCGAGGCCGGCCTGATCTTGGTGGATCTCGACGCCCGGCAGCAGTTCCCCGTCGCCCCGGGCGCCACCAACAACGTTGCGGCCTGGTCGGCCGACGGCCGGCAGGCCGTCGTCGCCTCGACCGCGCCCGGCGCCACGGGATGGCACCTGTTCCATGTCGACCTCCGCACCGGGACGACGGTGGCCCTCGCCGACGGCGCGCTCTTCCGCCTCGGGGCGACGATCCCGACGGTGCAGTTCTCGCCGGACGGCACCCGGGTCCTGTACCTGGGCGACCTCGATCTCGGCGGCTCCAGCCCCGACTCGGCCGGCGCCTGGAACTGGAAGGGCCAGCTCCGGGTGGTCGACACCCGGACCTTCGAGGAGACACCGGCGGCCGACCCGTCGACCACGTTCCTCGACTGGCAGTTCATGCCCGACGGCGCCGCCGTCCTCTACCGGCGTGGCGCGGAGACGCTGGTCCACTGGGACCTCGCCGACGATCGCCTTACGCCCCTGGGCGCGGCCCCGCTGACGACGCTGCAGTGGGCGCCCCGGGGGGATCGGTTCGCCTTCGTCGACGCCGGGACCTGCCGCCTGATCCGGCCGGAGGGCGGGGCGAGTCCGGCGATCTTCCTGATCCCCAAGTGCGAGTCGATCCGCTTCCTCCCCGACGGCGACCGGACCGTGGTGGTGCTCTGGAACCAGGCCGCGAAGCGCGACCTGACGACCTGGACCGGCACGGCGCTGGGGCCGGTCCTGGCGGAGCTGCCCGGCGACTCGAGCGATCCGGCGATCCGGTTCGCCGAGGACGGGACCGCGGTCCTCTGGCAGGAGGGCCGCTCGGGCGAGCGGGAGGTGCGGTTCTTGGGGATCCTCGACGGCGTCGCGGGAGGCCTTCCCCCGAGCCAGTCCTACTGGGCGACCTTCTCGCCCGACGGGACCTTCGTGGTGGTTCGGGGCGGTTCGACCGGCCAGGAGCTGATCTTCCACGAGCTCGCCACCGGGATCACCACCACGGTCGATCCGGCGGTGCGCTACCTCTCCCCATCCTTCCGGGACTTCGTGCTCTTCTCGGTGGATCCGGAGCTCGAGCGGGAGCGGGCGGGCTGGTGGCTCGCCCACTATCCCCGCACGGCGGACGCGCCCTGAGCGGTCCGAGGGCCGATCATCTGCGCGCGGTCAACGGGCCCTCCGGCCGCCCTCCGGACCACCGGCTGGGCCGGCCCAGCCGCCGGTAGCGGTCTCTCCCCGGGGGAGCGCGAAGACGAAGAGGCGGTTTCCTCCCCAGCCGACCGCGAGCCGGTCGCCCCGGAGGGAGATCTCGCCGGTGAAGATCGTCGCTTCCGGGAAGGCGCAGGTCCGGACCGCCGCGCCGTCGGCGGCGAACTCCCGGTACTGCGCCCGCCGTTCCTTCAGCGTGTCGTCGGTCCACCAGCCCGCCACCACCGCGGCCCGGTCGCCTCCGGCGAGGAGCGGGGACTGCCAGCGGCCGTGCTCCGGCGACGGCCCCTCGCCGAGAGCGCCGCGGCCCAGCTCGCCGCCGTCCTCCCGGTCGAAGGCCACCAGCTCCGCGGTGGAGGGGTCGACGGCGAAGCCGTGGAAGGCGCCCAGGATCGGGACCGCGGCGCTGCCGCCGCGGCTCCCGGGCCCGGGGAGCGGCAGTTCGAAGCGATCGGCGCCGCTCCCGGCGTCGAGGGCCCGGGCCGGCGCGAGGAGGAGCAGGCCGTCGTGGACCGCCACCGGGAGGCCGCCGTCTTCCGGTGCGTCGACCGTCCGGCGCCAGCGCTCCGCTCCCTCCGGCGCGAGGGCGAGCAGCTCCACGTTCCTCCAGCCCGCCGTGGCCGCCGGCCCGCCCGGGAGGCCGACGTAGATCGCGCCCCTCTCGTCGGCCACCGCCGTCGGCTCACCGGCGGCCGGGCCCAGGTCCGCGGCGGCGAGGAGCGCGCCGGTGGCGAGGTCGTGGGCGAGGAGGATCGCCCGTCCGTTCGAGAGCCGGGCGAGCCGGACCGTCCCGTCGCCGGGGACGAGCAGGGGCGGCGGGCGGTTCAAGGGCGGCGGCGGCAGATCGGAGGGGGGATCCCGACGCCAGCGGAGGGCTCCGTCGGCGAGCTCCCGGGCCTCGAGGGAGCCGTCGGCCAGCGAGACCACCGCGGCGTCGCCGGCCACGGCGACCTGGCCCCGGCCGACGGCTCCGAGCGGCGCCCGGAAACGCACCAGGCCGTCCCGGGTGGCGGAGACCAGGGTGGTGGCCGCATCGAGTAAATCGAGCCAGTAGTACCGGCCCTCGGCGTCGACCACGCCGTCGAAGGTCAGCATCGTCTCGTCCCCGGCCTCGTAGCTCCAGGCGAGGGAGAGCACGTCACCCTCGAGACGTACGCACGCCCCGGCCTGGCAGGTACCGGTGCCGCAGGCGGCGTCGCAGGGCCCGCCGTCGGGGACGTCGGGCCCCGTGCACGCGCCGGTCGCACGGAGGCGCGAGTCGCCGGCGCAAGCGGCGGCGAGGAGGGCCAGGAGGAGGAGCGAGAAGCGGTTGCACATGCATCCGTTCCGGCCGGTCGGTCCGGCGCCGTCGGCGCGGTTTGGGCCGTCGGCGCCCGGGACCTCGAGGCGAAACACGAGGACCGGCGAGCCGAACGTCTGCATGGCGAGTGGCGGAGACAACGGCCAACCCCCGCGGGCCCCCGGCCCGGGACCGGTGCGCCTCTGCTCGCGGATCGGTCGGAGCGGGGACCGCGACGCGCCGAGAACCCGGAGCCGCGGCGCTTGCATCGCCTTCGGGCCCGGGGGACGATCCCCGCATGCCCGAGCTTCCCGACATCGAGGCCTACCGGATCGCCCTGGAGACCCGGTTCGCCGGCGCGCCGCTCGAGCGGGTGCGGGTGGCGAGTCCGTTCGTGGTCCGGACCTTCGACCCGCCGATCTCCGACGCCGCCGGCCGGATCCTCCGGGAGGTCCGGCGGCTGGGAAAGCGCCTGATCCTGGCGCTCGACGGCGACCGGTTCCTGGTGATCCACCTGATGATCGCCGGCCGGCTGAAGCTCGAGGAGGCCGGAAAGAAGCTCCCGGCCAAGGTCGGCCTCGCCGCCTTCGACTTCCCGGCGGCGACGGTGATCCTCACCGAGGCCAGCACCCAGAAGCGCGCCTCGATCCACCTGGTGGTGGGGGAGGAGGCCCTCGCCGCCCACGACCCCGGGGGGATCGAGCCGCTCGAGGCGAGCCCGGAGGCCTTTCGCGCCGCCCTGGTGGCGGAACGCCATACGGTGAAGCGGTCGCTCACCGATCCGCGGATCCTCGCCGGGATCGGCAACGCCTACTCCGACGAGATCCTCCACCGGGCGAGGCTCTCGCCGTTCCGGCTCACCACCGCGATGGACGACGACGAGCACGCCCGGCTCTACCAGGCCACCCGGTCGCTCCTGGCGGAATGGCGCGATCGCCTGGTGGCCGAGGCGAAGGGCGCCTTCCCGGGGAAGGTCACCGCGTTCCGGGAGGAGTTCGCGGTCCACGGCAAGCACGGCCAGCCGTGCCCGGTGTGCGGCGCGCCGGTGCAGCGGATCCGCTACGCGGACAACGAGACCGACTACTGCGCGAAGTGCCAGACCGGCGGCCGGCTCCTCGCCGACCGCTCGCTCTCGCGGCTCCTCCACGAGGACTTCCCGCGGACCCTCGAGGAGCTGGAAGCGCTCAAGCGGCGGTGATCAGCAACCCCCGCCCAGCGTGGGATGGAAGGCGATCACCGACTCCCGGCCGTAGTACGACTGCACGTCGATCACCAGGCCGTCGAGGTACCGGAGGCCGCGCTCGTCCGCGAGGAACGACACACCGCCCTGCTCGAACCCTGTATCCGTCTGTTTGGCCGTCTCCTCCAGAGACAGGTGGAAGGACAAGCCACCTCACCCGGGGTGGACGCGGATCCGCACGTACTTCGCCTCCGGATCGTCGGCGAGGTAATGCAGGAGCCGCGCCCGGGCCTTCTCGGTCACCGTAACGTCGGGCGTCTTCATACCCGCAGCGTAAGCCCGCCAGGGGATCGGATCCAGGGTCAGAGTTGCATCCCCAGGAACAGGCCGGGCCAGCCGCGGAACAGGACCGTGCCGGACTGCCACTCCCGGGCGCCGAGCGGCTCGCCGGGGAGGAGCTTGGCGAGCGGAACCCGGTCGCCGGGATCGGTGCCGTAGCTGGCGAGCACGTTGTAGGTGGGCCCGCCGATCACCGCCACCGGCCCCAGGTCGAACCCGACGCCGAGCCGGGCCGTCTGCAGGCTGTTTCCGCCGCCGGTGGCCAGCTCCCCGGCCGGATCGAAGACGTACTGGGTGAGGGCGTCGAGGTCCACGAACAGCCGTTCGGAGGCCAAGAGGCGTACCCCGAGCCCGAGGCCGGCGGCCAGTCGCCGTTCCTCGCCGCCGGCCATGCCGCCGGAGAGGAGGCCGTAGACGCGGCGGCCGCCCAGGCGGACGGAGAGGTTCGCCGGGGTGGTCTCGTTGGCCCAGAGGTCCAGGTGGTGGAGGCCCTCGCGGGAGAAGTTGAGGAGGCCCACCGGCACCCCGGCGTCGTCGGCGACGTTGACCAGCCCGACCTGGGCGTCGACGGCGCCGGTGGCGATGTTGACCACCCCGAGCTGGAC
>JAEZJH010000424.1 GCA_023436385.1 Pseudomonadota bacterium | reverse complement strand
ATCCTCGCGCGGCGCGCCGGTGGCGCGGCGCGGCCACGGCCGATCGTGGCCCTGTCACCGCGAGACCAGGGGCCGGAGGGGGCTGGATGAGACACTTCTCGGCGGTGGCCTTGGCGCTCCTCGCGCTCTCCTGCGACGACCGGGCCGACGCGGGCCAGGCTCCCCCGCCGCCTCCGGTGGCCCCGGCGCCCGGGCCGGGACAGCCGGTTTCGCCGGAGCCGTCGCTGGTGCCGGGGCTGCCCTCGCTGGCCCCGCTGATCGAGACGGTCCGGCCGACGGTGGTCGGGGTCACCACGGTGGTGGAGGAGAAGGGAGCGGGGACCTCGGCCGAGGAGTTCTGGCGGCGCTTCTTCGAGGAGGATCCCCACGGCTTCGGGCCGGGACCGGGGCCGGGGCCGTTCGGCGGGCCGGGACCGCGCCGCGGCGTCGGCTCCGGGGTGATCATCGACCCGGCGGGAATCGTCCTCACCAACAACCACGTGGTCGAGGGCGCCGACCGGGTCCGGGTCCGGACCGCCGACGAGCGGGAGTACGACGCGGAGGTGGTGGGGACCGATCCCGATACCGACGTCGCGGTGATCCGGCTCCGGGGGGTGAAGGGGCCGCTGGTCGCCGCCACCCTCGGCTCCTCCGACGCGACCCGGGTCGGCGATCCGGTGGTGGCGATCGGCAACCCCTTCGGCCTCGACCTCACCGTCACCCAGGGGATCATCTCCGCCAAGGCCCGGGTGATCGGCGCCGGGCCGTACGACGACTTCCTGCAGACCGACGCGGCGATCAATCCCGGCAACTCCGGCGGGCCGCTCTTCGACCTCGGCGGCCGGGTGATCGGGATCAACACCGCGATCGTCGCCGCCGGCCAGGGGATCGGGTTCGCCGTGCCGATCGATCTGGTGAAATCGCTGCTCCCGCAGCTCGAAAAGCAGGGCCGGGTGGTCCGCGGCTACCTGGGCGTGGGGATTCAGGAGATCACCCCCGAGCTCCAGACCGCCCTGGGCCTGACCGCGGAGCAGGGGGCGCTGGTGGTCTCGGTGGATCCGGAGGGACCGGCCGCCGGCGCGGACCTGCGGCCGGGCGACGTGATCGTGGCGCTCGACGGCCAGCCGGTGAAGAAGCCGAGCGAGCTGAGCCGCGACGTGGCGCTCCTGCCCCCGGGGCGGCAGGTGACGCTCCGGGTGCTCCGGGACGGGAAGACGCGGGACGTACAGGTGAAGCTCGGGGAGCGGCCGTCCCGGGATCTCCTCGATGAGGACGAGGAGCCGGGCGGTCCCGCGGAGGGAACGCTGGGGCTGTCTTTGCGGCCGGTGCCGCCGGAGCTGCGTCGGGGTGGCGGCCCCGCCGGCGCGCTGGTGGCCGGCGTGGAGCCGGGCTCCCGGGCGGAACGGGCCGGACTCCAGCCGGGAGACCGGATCCTCGAGGTGAACCGGAAGCCGGTGGAGGGGCCGGAGGACGTGGCCCGGGGGGTGAAGGCCGGCGGGAACCGGGCGATCCTGCTCCGGGTCGAGCGCGGCGGGAGCGCGCTCTTCCTGGTGGTGCCGGCGGAGGGGTCCGGCGGGTGACCGGCCGACGCCGGTCGAGACCGGCCTCGTCGTCCCGATGAACCGCCCGCCCGGCCGCACTGGCCGGGCGTTTTCGTGTCCGCGATCCCCGCGAAACCGAACCAGGCCCCTCGTGCAGAGCGCGTGTCGGAAGTTCGGAACGGCCCGGGGCCGTCCGCGTCTTCGACAGGCCGTGGGCACGCGTATCGAATCCGAGGCCGGGCCCCGGGGCGCGGTCCCGGTGTATCGACTTGCGACCGTTCGCGGTAGGCTGATGCGCCCGTAGCCCGGGCGTTCGCCGCCGCGCTTGTCTCCAGACGGTTCGGGCTTACCCACGCGCCGCCGGCGACGGTGGATGCGTTTGCTGGCCGGGCGCCTGCTCGGCCGCCCCCGCTGCCGCCGGCCGGACGGGCACATCGCGCCCCGCCCCGGACCCGGTAGCGATGTCTCGCCCGCTCCTCCGAAGACGGGGCACCCCCGAGGGAAGATGCCTGCTTGGACCCCAAGCCCCTCGGAGGTTGAATGCGTTGCACGCTTGCTTGCGTCTTGCTGCTCGCCGGAGCCATGGGCGGCCTCGCCGCCTGTGGCTCTTCCGGAGCGTCGAAGGCCGACGGCCGGGATGCTCCGTCGGACAGCAACGGCACGCCGGGAGACATCCTCGCTCCCGGCGGCGACACCGGCGGCGGAGACACGGGCGGAGGCAACCACACCGGCGGCGGAGACACCGGCGGCGGAGACACCGGCGCCGGTGAGCCGTCCGGCGGAGACTCCGGCGGTGAACCGGGTGAAGGCACGGACGGAGGAGATGCCGGCACCGGGTCGGGTGCCGGAGGAACGGACGGAGACACGAGCGGCGGAGACGCCGGCGAAGATCCGGGCGCCGGCGGTGAGGGCGGAGATACCGGCGCCGGGCCGGGCGCCGGCGGAGCGGACGGCGATACGGGCGGCGGAGACACCGGCGGAGATCCGGGCGCCGGCGGAACGGACGGAGACACGGGCGGCGGAGACACCGGCGAAGATCCGGGCGCCGGTGGCTCAGGCGGAGAGCCCGGCGCCGGCGGAGGTGGCGGCGAACCGTCCCCGCGCTTCCTCGCCGAGTTCCACGTCGCCCCGGAGGGCAACGACGCGAACCCGGGCACGCCCGACCGGCCGTGGAAGACCCTGGCCCACGCGGCGAAGACCCTCGAGCCCGGCGAGGCGGCGATCGTCCACGCCGGCACCTACCCCGCCGTCCGCCTCGACGCCCGGGACGGGACGCCGGAGTTCCCGATCACCCTTGTCGCCGCCCCCGGCGAGCGGCCGGCGATCCGCGGCGGCACCGTGGAGTTCCGGCGGGCCCACTGGGTGGTGGAGGGCTTCGACATCTCCCCGGCGACCACCGCCTTCGCGGTCCGCTTCACCGGCGCCGGATCGAAGGGCAACGTCCTCCGGAACAACCTGGTCCACGACGGCGGCGCCGGGGCGGGCGTCTCCATCGACGGCGGCGCCACCGACGTCCTGGTGGAGGGCAACGAGATCTGGAACTTCAGCCGGGGCGGAGACTCCGACTCCCACGGCGTGGTGGTGCAGCCCAACACCGCCCGGGTCCGCATCCTCCGGAACCACATCCACCACAACAACGGCGACTCCGTGCAGTGCCTCGGCCCCGAGACCACCTCCGCCGGCGGCGATCCGGCGCGGGACGTGTTGATCGAGGGCAACTACCTGCACGAGGACCGGGAGAACGCCGTCGACATCAAGACCTGCCACGACGTGGTGATTCGCAACAACCGCGCCCACTCGTATTTCGACACTGCCACCTCCAACGGCGAGGGGATCGTCGTCCACTACGTGGCCACCGGGGTGACGGTGGAGGGGAACGACATCTCCGACGTGAACCGCGGGATTGTGGTCGGCAAGCAGGCCTCGAACGTGCTGGTGCGCCGGAACGTCTTCCACGACGGCAACGGCGAGCGGGTGGGCATCTACTTCTACGAGGGCCGGTCGATGCAGGCCCTCCACAACACCCTGGTCAACCTGGCGACCGGGGTGAAGGTGGGCTCGGCCACCGGGATCACCGTGTCGAACAACCTCTTCTCCAACTGCGGGCAGGGGGTATCGGGGAGCGGCACGGTGGACCGGAACCTCTTCCACCGCGCTCCCGCCACCGGGACCGGCGCCGTCGAGGGCGATCCCCTCCTCGACGCCGACTACGTCCCCCGGGACGGCTCGCCCGCCCTCGACGCGGCGAAGGTCCTCCCCGGCGAGCCGGCCGGCTGCGGCGCCGGCCCGGATCTGGGCGCGAAGGAGCGCTGCTGATCGATCGTCCGCGGGACGGTCGATCGC
>JAEZJH010000326.1 GCA_023436385.1 Pseudomonadota bacterium | reverse complement strand
GAGGAGGCCTGTATCGGCGGGAGCTGCGAGCCGTGGCGCGAGGAGACGATCGCCGAGGAGGTGGGCCTCCTGGCGGCCCTCGGGGCCGACGAGGTGTTCTTCACCTCCGGCGACAGCCTGTGGGCGGTGCCGAAGCAAGGCGGCGCGGCCCGGCTGCTGGACGCCGTCCCCGCCGGCAACCTCGGGACCAGCCTCTCGGTCGACGGCTCCCGGGTCCTGCTGTTTCACAACGAGTGGCGGGACCGACTCGGCTGGCTGTGGGCCTATCCGTTGGCAGGAGGGGAGCCAGAGCGGCTCCTCCCGACCGCGGGCGAGGAGTTCGGTCCCTCCGTCTACCAGGCGATCTCCCTCGGGGATCGGATGTATGCGGTGCTGGACGAGTACCCGATGCCGCTGGTCGAGCTGACGCCCGGAGCCCGGGAGGACCTCCGCACCCTCCTCACCGTCCCCGGCCAGCTCGACCAGGAGCGGGCCGGAGGCGAACTCTTCGTCTTCGAGGGTTGCCGCACCGGCGAGAACGGGCCGCACTGTCCTCCCGCCCTGTACCGCCTGACTCCCGAAGGCACCCGGGGACCGGCCCTGGCCACCGCCACGGGCCGCGGCTCGATCCGGACCAACACCCGGGGCGAGCTGCTCTTCCTGGACGATACCTGCACGGAGGACGGCGGCACCCTGCAGGTCCGGGTCCTCGCGAGCGGCGCCGCGGAACTCGGCGCACCGGTGGACCTCGGTTGTCGGGCCGCGAACCTGTTGGAAATCGACGAGCGGTACGCCTATCTCCGCCCGCCGTTGACCGATCCCGATCGCCGGTACGAGCGACGGCCGCTCGACGGGGGCCCGACCACGCGGATCGAGGGCAGCGACGCGCTCCGGACGGCCTTCGGCGTGGACGACGACTGGCTCTACGGCACCCGCGACGGCACCATCGTCCGGATACCGAAGAAGTAGCCGCCCCGGCGACAAGGTCGTGCGGCTGCCCAGGTGATCCGCGGGCTCGCCGGCCATCCCAAGAGCTGCATTCAACAGGGCCCCGCTGCCGAATCCGGCGGCGGGGCCCAAGACCATCCACGGCGGATTACTTCCCGAGCTTGCCCTTCAGCAGATCGGCGAAGGTCCCGAAGCCCTTCCCGGACGGCCGGGTCTGGGTCTTCATCCAGGCATCCGCCTCCGCCCGCTCCTCGGCCCGCTCCGCCTGGACCTTGGAAAGCCGGACCTTGCCGTCGGGCCGGACGTCGACCACCGCGGCGTGGAAGACCGTGCCCGGCGGATGGGAGCGCCGCAGGTCGGCGCCCTTGGGCGTCCCCAGCTCGATCCCCGGGACCAGCCCGCGGCCACCCGGCCAGGTGACGAAGACGCCGAACGGCTCGACCTTGTCCACCGTGACCTCGAGGACCGTGCCCACCGGCGGCTGGGCCATGCCCGCCGGACCCGCCGCCGCCGCGGGCGCCGCCACCGCCGCCGCGCCCTCGTGGGCGACGAAGGCCGGCCCCGCCTGCCGCGGCTCCGCCCGGCCGATGATCCGCGGCTTCGGCACCGACGACGCGAGCGGCGCCTTGTCGGTGTACGGCCCCGGCTTCACCGCCTCCGGCCCGATCACCACCGTCTCCGGCGCCGGCCCCGCGGACGCGGGCTTCCCCGGACGCCGGGTCAGGCCCGCGGCCTCCGGCCGCGCCTCCGCCACCTTCGCCTTCGGCGACGGCTGGATCGGATCGGGCACCACCGTCGGCGCCGGCGGCGCCTCGATCCCCGGCACGTGGAAGCCCAGGGCCTCCAGCTCGTCGTCGCTCACGTAGGAGAGGGAGATCCGCCGGGCCGCCGGATCGATCGCCTCGATCCGCACCGCGATCTCCTGGCCGACCGCCCCCACCTCCGAGGGATAGCCGATCCGCCGCCCGAAGGCGCTGACGTGGATCAGCCCCTCGACCCCGGCGATCAGCTCGACGAAGGCGCCGAACGGCTGGAGCCGGGTCACCGTGCCCCGGGCGATGGTGCCCTCGGGCAGATCGTCGGCGGCCAGGTCGAACGGATCCTGGGCCAGCGCCCGCATCGAGAGCGACAGCCGCTCGCCCTTCCCGTCCTTGCCCGCCTCGATCCGGAGGACCTCGACGTCGACCTCCTGGCCGACCCGGACCACCTCGTCCGGCCGCATCCGGCCCCAGCCCAGCTCCGAGGCGTGGACCAGCCCCTCGAGCCCGCCGATGTCGACGAAGGCGCCGAATTCGCGGACGTTGGTCACCGTGCCGCGGAAGCGCGCGCCGGGCTCGAGGCGCTTGCGCGTCTCCTCCGCCTTGCGCCGCTGCTCCTCCTCGAGGAGGGCCCGCCGCGAGAGCACCACGTCCTTGCCGCCGCGATACTCGGCGACGCGGAAGAGGAGCTTCTGGCCGATCATCGTCGTCGGATCCTCGATCCGGCGGACGTCCATCTGGCCGAGCGGGCAGAAGCAACGCGTGCCGGCGACCGTGACCACGTAGCCGCCCTTGTTGACCGCCTCGATGTGGCC
>JAEZJH010000314.1 GCA_023436385.1 Pseudomonadota bacterium | reverse complement strand
GCACGCGGTCGGAGGGCCGGTACTCCCCCCGCGCGCTCGGATCGCCGGCCCACGAACCGAGCTCCCCGGGAACCTCCTCGGTTCGCCGCTGCCCGGCGTTCAGGCGCCGCTCCCCCGGGATCGGCCGGTCGTCGATGGTCGATCCGGACTCGGGCGGGCGGACGGGAAATGCGGGACGATCGCCGGGCGCCTCGGTCTCCCGGGGCCGGAGCTGCGGGGAGGTGGGTTCGGCAGGCGCCTCCGGCGCCTCGGGCATCGAGGGCACCAGGTCCGGGCTCTCTTCGGCCGCGGCCTCCTCGTCCGGCGCCTCGTCTCCCTCGGGACCGGAGGCGGCAGACGGCGTTTCGGTGGAATCCCCGGGCTTACCGCCCCGGCGGCGGCCGCGACCGCCGCGGCGGCCACGGCGGCGCCGACGCCGATCGGAGCCTTCGCCGGCAGCCGCTTCGGTGGTGGCCGGTTCGCCGGCGGGCCGGGGCTCGGTGGGCACGTCGGTGCCGGAATTCCGGGAGGCGGTGTCGGTCACCGGCGGACCGGCATGGGGAGGAAGGGGGAGTTCGTGAGGAGAACCCGCGGGGTCGGAGACGTCGCGTGCCGCGGCAGAGCCGTTGGGGGCCAAGCGATCCTCGGGGAAAGAGCGGGACCGTCGCGCCTGGCGCGTCCGGTCGGGTTTGCGTCGCCGTGCGCCGGCGTCCCTCGGGACCCCGGACCATCGGAAAACGCCATCATCTTCGGTGCTAACACGCCGAGTGGGACCCGGCAATCCTGCCCCCGCGCCGAAAAACGGCGCCCTGTGCATTCCCCGGTTTCCCTCGAACGAGGGTCGCCGGTCCGGCCGGGGAGCGTGGGCCCGTGGGCTTCAGGCGAGGAATTCATCGAGCCGATCCGGGCCGTCCTCCGGCCGTGGGGGAGGGGATCCCGAATTTTCGCCGACGGGCCAGGTACTTCCCGCCAGCCGGATGAAGAAGCGATCGTCCTCCTCGCCGAGGAGCGGGCCCAGGTCGGCCTGGGCCTGGCGCGAGAACCGGGCCCGGTGGTCGCCCCGGAGCCGGCAGTAGAGGACACCCTCGCTGGAGCGGGCCAGGGTCTCGGGGCGAAGCGGCTCCCGCTCGCCATTCGAGAGGAGGAGGCCGAGCTCGTCGCCAGCGGGAATCGCCCGGCGCACTACGAACGGGGCGTCGTCGACGGTGACGAAGGCCCAGTCGCCGCCGAAGCGAATCAGGTAGCGGCCGTCGGGGGCACGTTCGAGACCCCGGTGCCAGGCCCAGGCGATGGCCGGGTGCAGCACCTCTTCGCCGTCGTGCCAGAAGCGCCCATCGGCATCGAGACGAATCCCGCTCTTTACGCGGGTGTGCCGGATCGGAGTCACGCGGGCAATCTAAGCCGCGCCGGTCCGGCGGGACGACGCTCCCGCGGCAGGCCGGCCGGAATCGGACAGAGCTTCGACGGCGCGGGGACCTCGCGCCGCGGGACCCGCCGGACGCAGGTCCGGCTTCGGGACCGGGCGGCCCCGGCGAGTGGTACGGACCCGATCGCGACCGGCGGGGGCGCCGCCGGCGCCCGGGAGGCGGACCGGGCCGCGGCCGGACTACCGGGACTCACGGTCCTCGAGACCGAGCGCCCGGCGCCGGAGGAGATCGAGGGCCAGGTAGGCGGCAGCCCGGCGGACCTGGTTGCGGTCGAAGGGGAACCGCCGGCAGAACGCGAGCGTCTCCCCCTGGCCGGCGATCGCGGCCCAGACCGTGCCCGGTTCCCCGCCGCCGGCGTCGGCCCACCCGGTCAGCGCCACGGCGAGGTCGGCGCCGGTCGCGGTCCGGGCTCCTTCGGCCATCGCCCGGGCGCAGGCCTCGCTGACCACGCCGGCGTCCAGCACCTCCTCGGGGACCCCGAGCCACGCGTGCTTCAGCGCCGTGGCATAGGTCACCGAGGAGCCCAGGAGCACGTCGCTCGCCCCGGGGACCTCGGCGAGGAGCGCTGCGGCGAGGCCGGCGGTGAGGGATTCGGCGAATCCCACCCGCCAGCCCCGGGCGCGGAGGGCGTCGAGGGTGACGGCGGCGAAGCTGCGGCCGTCCTCGCCGTAGAGGGCGTGGCCGAGCACCGGGCGGGCCCGGGCGGCGAGGGCCTCGCAGCGCTCCCGGGCCTCCGCGGCGGAGGTGCCCTCGCCGACGAGGATGGCCCAGTTCTCGGGGAACCGGGTGCGGGTCCCGTAGCGGACGTGCGGATGCTCGGGGAGGAGCGGCCGGATCCGGGCGTCGAGATGGGACTCGGCGAGGCCGTAGCAGGGCAGGACGATCCGGTGGCGGTAGACGCCCATCGCCTCGAGCCGGGCCCGGAGCCGGGGCAGGAGGCGGGTCTCGACCAGCCCCTGGAACTCCCGGGGGACGCCGGGGAAGAACCAGACCTCGCCGCGTCCCGGGGCCGCCGGGATCACGAACCCCGGGGCGGTGCCGAGGGCGTTCTCCAGCACCTCCGCGCCGGCGGGGAACCGCACCTGCCGGGCGTTGTTCTCCGTGAAGGTCCGGCCCGCGGCGGCGAAGCGCGCCTTCAGCCGGGCGAGCTGCGCCTCGTCGGTGACCAGGGGGAGCCCGTAGGCCACGCTGGCGGCCTCGGCGGTCCGGTCGTCGAGGGTGGGGCCGAGGCCGCCGGAGACCAGCACCACCTCGGCCCGGGCGGCGGCCTCCCGGAGCGCGGCCACCAGCTCGTCGAGGACGTCGCCGACGGTCACCCGCCGGGCCGGGTAGGCCCCGAGCTCGAAGATCCGCTCGCTCAGCCAGGCGGCGTTGGTGTCGACGATCTGCCCGGTGACGACCTCGTCACCGGTGGTGAGCTGCTCGATCCGCAGGCCCGGAGCCGCCATGTGGGGCCGGTCAGGCGTCCTCGTCGGAGAGCTCGTCGTCGTCGGCCTCCACCAGCGCGGTGGCGCCGCTGGCGAGGGCGGCCCGGGCGGCGAGCCGTTCGGCCCGGCGCTGCCGGAAGAAGACCACCTCTTCGACCAGGCCCATGGTCACGTAGAGGATCGCGAAGGTGACCAAGGTGAAGCTCGCCCGGAACTGCAGGGTCAGCGCCACGCCGGTGGCCAGGAGCAGGCCGAGCACCGCGGCGCTCTTCCGGGAGAAGCGCACGTCCTTGAAGGTGCGGTAGCGCACCGTGGAGACCATCAGGAAGGCGAGGAGCAGGGTGACCAGCGCCACCGGCAGGGCGGGGACCACGGAGGCGGCGCCCGACCGGTGATGGGCGATCACCATGCTGACCACCACGCCGGCCCCGAGCGGGATCGGCAGGCCGACGAAGAACCGCGAGCAGCCCTTGTTGCCGCGCATCTCCAGGACGTTGAAGCGGGCGAGCCGGAGGGCGCCGGCGGCGGCGTAGGCGAAGGCGACGAAGAGGCCGAGGAAGCCCAGGGGGGCCAGCGCCCACTTCCAGAGCAGGAGGGCCGGCGCCACGCCGAACGTGATCACGTCGGCCAGGGAGTCGAGCTGCATCCCGAAGTCCG
>JAEZJH010000313.1 GCA_023436385.1 Pseudomonadota bacterium | reverse complement strand
GCCCCGCACGGCGACGGTGGGCTCCTCGGTCTGTCCGTGCGGTTCTGATCCGGAGAGGTCTCCGCGATGCCCAACCTGATGGTCCGCCTCCCCGACGGTTCGACCCGCCTGTTCCCGCTGGTGAAGCGGATCACCTCGATCGGCCGCACCCGGGACAACGACCTCGCCGTCGACGATCGGGCCCTGCCGGAGAGCGCCTTTCACCTGCTCTTCGACGGCCAGACCTACAACGCCGTCGCCCACGCCGGCGACCTCCTGGTGAACGGCCGGAAGAGCCGGGAGGCGCGGCTCGGCCCGGGCGACGTGCTCCGCTGCGGCGACACGGAGTTCCGGTTCGAGCCGCCGCCCGCGCCCCCCGCCGCCCCGCGGCCGTCGCTCCCCTTCGACCAGATCTACGCCCTGGCGCAGGAACTCCTCGGGAACTACGAGCTGGAGCCGCTCCTCGAGCGGCTGATGGACGCGGCGATCGCCCTCACCGGCGCCGACAAGGGCTTCCTCCTCCTCGCCGAGGGCGACGGCTTCGCGGTGAAGGTGGCCCGCAACCTCGCCCGGGAGAACATCGAGGACGCGGTGGAGCGCGTCTCCGACTCGATCGTCGCGGAGGCGATGCGGACCCGGCGGCCGGTGATCGTCTCCGACGCCCTCTCCGACGCCAAGTTCAAGGGCGCCGCCTCGGTGGTGAACCTCAAGCTCTCCAGCGTGATGTGCGCGCCGCTCACGGAGAAGGGAAACCCGATCGGCCTGGTCTACGTGGGCAACGACCGGGTGGTGAACCTCTTCGACGAGCGCTCGCTCGAGGTGCTCACCGTCCTCGCCTCCCAGGCGTCCCTGATCGTGCGGAACGCCCTCCTCCTGAACGAGCTTCGGCTCGACAACGCCCAGCTGCGGAAGCGGATGGAGGAGGCGCGGTTCGGCGAGCTGCTCGGGGCCTGCGCGGCGATGCGGGAGGTCTACCGGCGGATCGACAAGATCGCCGGTACCGACATCTCCGTGCTCGTCGGCGGCGAGACCGGCACCGGCAAGGAGCTGATCGCCCGGGAGATCCACCGGCGCTCCTCCCGGCGCAACGGGCCCTTCGTGGCGATCAACTGCGGCGCGATCCCGGAGAACCTCCTGGAGAGCGAGCTCTTCGGCCACGTGAAGGGCGCCTTCACCGGCGCGGTGGCGACGCGGATCGGCAAGTTCCAGGCGGCCCAGGGCGGCACCCTCTTCCTCGACGAGATCGGGGAGATGCCCCGGGAGCTGCAGGTGAAGCTCCTCCGGGCCCTGCAGGACCGGACGGTGATGAAGGTCGGCGACACCCGGGCCGAGCCGGTCGACATCCGGATCGTCTCCGCCTCGAACCGCGACCTCGAGGCGGAGATCAAGCGGGGCAACTTCCGGGAGGACCTCTACTACCGGCTCAACGTGGTGACGATCCCGCTGCCGCCGCTCCGGGAGCGGGGCGACGACGTGGTGGTCCTCGCCAAGTTCTTCCTCGCCCGGTACGCCAAGGAGTTCGGCTCCCGGGTGCGCGGGTTCACGCCGGCGGCGCTGGTGGCGATGAAGAAGTACGCCTGGCCCGGCAACGTCCGGGAGCTGGAGAACCGGGTGAAGAAGGCGGTGGTCCTCGCCGACAAGGCGCTGGTCTCGCCCGACGACCTCGACCTCCGGCCCGAGCACCTCGACCCGATCCTGCCGCTCGCCCAGGCCCGGGAGGAGTGGCAGAAGCGGTACATCCAGGAGGTCCTCGACCGGAACGGCGGAAACCGCACCAAGACCGCCAAGGACCTGGGGGTCGATCCCCGAACCGTGTTCCGCTTCCTCGAGCGGCTCGACGCGGAGCGGAGCGGCCGCACGCTCCCGCCGGACGACGGAGACGAGGCGTGAGGAGGCTTTCGTCGACGCTGGTCCCGCTCCTCGCCGCCGGGTGCCTCGCGCCCCAGGAGATCGACGAGGCCGTCCCCGACGACGGGGACCGGAATCACGCCCCGCGGATCGTGGTCGACCAGGCCCTGGTCGAGGGGATGGCCGTGTCCCGGCTCCACGTCCAGGACTCGTGCAAGGAGCTCCGCTTCCGCCTGGGGGCGATCGAGGATCTCGACGTCGAGGACACGCTGCACGTGCGCTTCTTCGTCGACTACGACCTGGGCTGCGAGGGGTGCCAGGAGATCCAGGACTCCTTCGAGCTGCAGGCCACGGCGACCACCCGCGAACTCCGCACCACCGACTTCGAGTTCACGCTCCCGCTCCTCTCGCTGGGCCTGGGCACCCACCTCGTCGAGGCCTGGGTCTCCGACGGTCCCGCCGACGAGGACGTCGCGCCGGTGAACCGGGCGGTGCTCCCGGGCCGCGGCGTCGACACCGTGGTCTGGACGATCGTGGTGGTCGACGGGGAGACGCAGGAATGCCTGCCCGATCCGGCCTAGTGGGAACGGCGATCGTACGCCGCCGGCGCGGGTCGCCGGCAGCGCCGGCGCGACGGTGGATCTTCCTTGTCGGTGCGGTGATCGGCGTGGCCGGGGCCGGCTGCAACATCCCCGGCCCCGAGGGCGCCGACTGTGTCGACGACTCGGGCTGCGACGAGGCGGAGCGGCTGGGCTGCTGGCAGGGCACTTGCCAGCGGCTCTCCTCGGTGGACGGGCCCTTCGCCTTCGAGGTGATCCCCCGGACCGCCGAGGGGCTGGGGCCGGTGGCCCTGGTCCCCGACTCCACGGGGCGGGTGGAGCTCTCCGTCTGCCCGCCGGAGGAGGTCGCCGGAGACGTGGAGCTTCCCGCCGCCTACCCGCTCGACATCGAGGCCACCGCCACCACCGCGGTACCGGGCCTCACCCGGCGGTTCACCACCACCCTGCCCGCCGATCCGGTCGCGGTCGAGCCCCGGCGTTTCGCGCTCACCCTGCCGCCGGCCACCTGGCGCCTCCGGTTCACCTCCGGCGACGGCGCCAGCCCGCCGCTCTTCGCCACGGTGGAGGTGGCGGGCTGCGCTCCCGTCCCCGACCTCCACGTGGCACCGCCGGCCCGCTACACCCGGGAGATCCCGATCCGCTTCGGCCCCGGGCCCCTCGGGCACTGCGGCGCCGCGGTGCAGGCCCTCGACCCCGTCACCTCCGCCCCGCTCACCGCGGAGGCGGTGGTCCGAGGCGACGGCGCGCGCTGCCCGGAGGCCCGGCTCACCGCCTGGATCGACGACGTCGACCGGGTCCTCGACCTGGTGCTCCGGGTCCGGCCGGCGCCCGGCGGCGGGGCGGTCGCCTCCCAGGAGCTGCCGCTCCGCTCCCATCCCGGGGCCGGGGGGATCTGCCCCCGCGACGTGGAGCCGCCCTGCCCCGCCGTCGCCACCGTCGACCTCCTCCCCCCGGACGGCGACGGGCCCACCTACCTCGCGCCGGTGACGGTCGAGGCGGTGGACGAGCTGGGCCTGCCGGCGGGCCCGGTGGAACGGGTGATCGCCGCGGGCCTCCTCGACGGCGTGCCGCGGATCTGCGATCCCGCCGATCCGGAACGCTGCGGCTGGGGCCAGGGTCCGGCCCCGGCCACCTTCCGGGCCACCGAGGCCGGCCCGGGACCGGCGGTCTCCGTCCCCCTCCTCCACCCCGGCCGCGACGGGG
>JAEZJH010000298.1 GCA_023436385.1 Pseudomonadota bacterium | reverse complement strand
CCGTCGAAGGTCGACCGCTCCGCCGCCTACATGATGCGGAAGGTGGCGAAGAACGTGGTCGCCGCCGGGCTCGCCCGCCGCTGCGAGGTGGAGGTGGCCTACGCCATCGGCGTCGCCGAGCCGGTCTCGGTCCACGTCGACACCTTCGGCACCGGCGCGGTTCCCGACGAGCGGATCGAGCGGGCGATCCGCCAGGTCTTCGGCCTGAAGCCGGCGCAGATCATCGAGACCCTCGACCTGCTCCGGCCGATCTACGCGAAGACCGCCGCCTACGGCCACTTCGGCCGGGAGGACGCGGACTTCACCTGGGAGAAGACCGACAAGGTGGAGGAGCTGCGGGACGCGGCCTCCTTTCGCGTCGCGGTCTAGCCCGGCCCGCCGCCACGAGTGATCGACCGGCGCCCGGCGGGCTTGCCCCCGGGCGCCGTCGCATGTAACGGATTTCTCCAACACATCTGCACACGAGAGGCAGGACGACGATGAGGAAGACCGCCGCGAAGAAGCCGGCCGCGAAGAAGGTGACCCGGAAGGCCGTCAACGCCCCCAAGGGCCACGTGCGGGATCTCTCCCTGGCGGAGAAGGGCGAGCGCCGGATCGAGTGGGCCGGCCGGACCATGCCGGTGCTGGCGCAGATCCGCGAGCGCTTCGCCCGGGAGAAGCCGCTCGCCGGGATCCGCATCGGCGCCTGCCTCCACGTCACCACCGAGACCGCCAACCTGATGCTGGCGCTCAAGGACGGCGGCGCGGACATCGTGCTCTGCGCCTCGAACCCGCTTTCCACCCAGGACGACGTGGCCGCGGCGCTGGTCGCCCGCGGGATCCCCACCTACGCGATCAAGGGCGAGGACCAGGAGACCTACTATTCCCACATCCGCGCGGTGATCGACCACAAGCCGCAGCTCACCATGGACGACGGCGCCGACGTGGTCGCCGAGTTGCACCAGGATCCGGCCCTCGCCGCCACGGTGATCGGCGGCACCGAGGAGACCACCACCGGCGTGGTCCGGCTCCGGGCCCTCGCCGCCGAGGGCAAGCTCGCCTACCCGATCATCGCGGTGAACGACGCGCAGACGAAGCACCTCTTCGACAACCGCTACGGCACCGGCCAGTCGACCATCGACGGGATGATCCGGGCGACCAACCGCCTGGTGGCCGGCTCGACCTTCGTGATCGCCGGCTACGGCTGGTGCGGCCGCGGCCTGGCGATGCGCGCCAAGGGGATGGGCGCCGACGTGGTGGTCACCGAGATCGATCCGCTGAAGGCGATCGAGGCGGTGATGGACGGCTACCGCGTGATGACCATGGACCAGGCCGCCAAGGTGGGCGACTTCTTCTGCACGGTCACCGGCAACAAGAACGTGATCCGCGCGGAGCACTTCAACGCCATGAAGGACGGGGCGATCGTCGCCAACTCCGGCCACTTCAACGCGGAGATCGACATCCCGGCGCTGGAGAAGCTGTCCAAGGGGCAGAAGCGCAACGTCCGCGACTTCGTCGACGAGTACGTCCTCGCCGGTGGCAAGCGGATCATCCTCCTCGGCGAGGGCCGCCTGATCAACCTCGCCGCCGCCGAGGGCCACCCCTCCGCGGTGATGGACATGAGCTTCGCCAACCAGGCGCTCTCCTCCGAGTACATGGCGAAGAACGCCAAGAAGCTCGAGCGGCGCGTCTACGTGGTGCCCGAGGCGATCGACAAGGAGATCGCCCGGCTGAAGCTGAAGGCGATGGGCGTCCGCATCGACAAGCTCACCCGCGAGCAGAAGGAGTACCTGGCCTCCTGGAGCGAGGGGACCTAAGTCGGTGACGCTGCTCGAAGCGATCGTCCTCGGGATCGTGCAGGGACTCACCGAGTTCCTGCCGATCTCCTCCACCGCCCACCTCCGGGTGATCCCCGCCCTGCTCGGCTGGGAGGACCCGGGGGCGGCGTTCTCCGCGGTGATCCAGATCGGCACCGTGGTGGCGGTGCTCTTCTACTTCCGCAAGGACCTCTGGGACATCGTCACCGGGCTCCTCCGCGGGATCCGGGACCGGAAGCCCCTCGCCGATCCGCACGCGCGGCTCGGCTGGTTCATCGGCGCGGGCACGGTGCCGATCGTCGTCTTCGGCCTGGCCTTCGAGGACCAGATCAAGACCGGCCTGCGATCGCTGTGGGTGATCGCCGGGGCGCTGATCGCCGTCGGGGTGTTGATGGCAGTCGCCGATCGCGTCGCCGAGTCCCGGCGGCGGAACGGCGACGGCGGCGTCACCCTCGGCGACGCGCTGGTGGTGGGCCTGGCCCAGGCCTGCGCGCTGATCCCCGGCGTCTCCCGCTCCGGCTCCACCCTGGCCGCCGGCCTCTTCCGCGGCCTCTCCCGGGCGGAGGCGGCGCGGTTCTCCTTCCTCCTCTCCGTGCCGGCGGTCACCGCCGCCGGGCTGAAGGAGCTGTACGAGCTGGTGGTGGAGCAGGGCCTCGCCGGCGTCGGCGCGGTCAACCTGGTGGCGGGCACGGTGGTCTCCTTCGTGGTCGGCTACGCCGCCATCGCCGGGCTCCTCGCCTTCCTCCGGACCCGCACGGTCACGGTCTTCGTGGTCTACCGGATCCTCATCGGGCTCGGCCTGATCGCCCTGGTCGGCGCCGGGATCCTGCAGGCGTAGCGATGCTCCGTGGCCCCGGCTCCCGAGCGGACGGCTTCCTCGACGCGCTGGCGACGGCGCTCCGGAGCCGTCCGATCACCGTCCACGGGGACCTGGCGCCGCCCGGCGCCCCGATCCCGCCGGAGGCCCGGCCGTCCTCGGTGGTGATCCCGATCTACGAGGACGCCGAGGGTCCGGGGGTGATCGTGGTCCGGAGGACCGAGGGGCTCGTGCCCCACTCCGGGCAGATCGCCTTCCCGGGCGGGAAGCGGAAGCCGGACGAGGACGAGCTGACCTGCGCGCTCCGGGAGACGCGGGAGGAGATCGGCCTCGGGCCCGAGTTCCTCGAGCCGCTCGGCTCCCTCGATCGCTACGCCACCATCACCGGCTATCTGATCTCGCCGTTCGTGGCCCGGGTCCGGGCCTGGCCCCTGCCTCTGGTCGCCGATCCGCACGAGGTGGCGGCGATCCTGCCGGTGCCGATCGAGCGGCTCCTCGAGCCGGGGACGCTGAAGACCGCCACCCGCGAGACGCCGGCGGGGCCGCGGGTCCTGAACTTCTTCGAGGTCGGCGACGAGGTGATCTGGGGAGCGACGGCGGCGATGCTAAGGCAACTGCTCGAGCTCGCCGTCGGCCGGCCGCTCGAGCCCCGGGGCGAGGTGCCCTGGGACAAGGTGCGCTGGTAGCCGATCCACCGGCAGGTGGGGGAGAACGCGTGATGGCCCGAATCCACCCGGTGATCCTCGCCGGCGGGAGCGGCACTCGCTTCTGGCCGATGTCCCGGAACCACAAGCCCAAGCAGCTCCTGCCCCTGGCCACGCCGAAGGCGCTGATCCGGGACACCTTCGAGCGGGCGATCCGGCTGGCGGCGGCCGAGGACGTCCTGGTGGTCTGTGGCCGGGCCCACTCCCGGGCGATCCGCAAGCTCCTCCCCGAGCTGCCCACCGCCAACCTCCTCGTCGAACCGGTGGCGCGGAACACCGCCCCGGCGATCGGCCTCGCTGCCCGGGTGGTGGCCGCCGCCGATCCGGAGGGCGTCCTGGTGGTGCTGCCCTCCGACCACGCGGTGACCCGGCCGGACGCCTTCGTCGAGGCGGTGCGGACCGCCGTGGACGCGGCGGCGGCCGGGGCGCTGGTCTCGATCGGCGTGACCCCCTCCCGGCCCGAGACCGGCTACGGCTACCTGAAGATCGGCGGGGCCTACGCGAAGGAGTCGCGGGCGAGGGAGTGCCTCGCCTTCGTCGAGAAGCCCGACCGCGCCCGCGCGGAGGCGTACCTCGCCACGGGCGACCACCTCTGGAACGCGGGGATGTTCGCCTTCCGGGCCGACCGGCTCCTCGAGGAAGTTCGGCGGCACCTCCCCGGCCTCGCCGACGTGCTCGACGCGATCGGACCCTCGGTGGGGACGCGCGCCTTCGGCCGGTTCCTGGGGACGCACTTCGCCGACGCGCCCTCGATCTCCATCGACTACGGGGTGATGGAGAAGGCGGCGGACCTCGCGGTGGTCCCCGCCGAATTCGGCTGGTCGGATCTCGGCTCGTTCGCCTCGATCCCCGAGGTGCGGGAGGCGGACGGGGAGGGCAACGTGGCGGTGGGCGACGCCGTCCTGGTGGAGGCCCGGAACAACGTGGTCCTCGCCCGGCCCGAGCGGCCGATCGCGCTGGTGGGCGTCGAGGGGCTGGTGGTGGTGGACGCCGGCGACGCGATCCTGGTCTGTCCGAAGGACCGGGCCCAGGAGGTGCGGAAGGTCGTCGACCGCCTTCGCGAACGCGGGGACGACCAGCTCCTGTGACCGCGTGACCCGCGGCGCGGGCGTGGCTATCCGAGATCCCGGAGGGTCTCGGCGATGCCGCAGAAGAACCGGAACGAGCGGGAGCTGGAGGCGCGGCGGGCGGGGAAGACCGTGACCGTTCGCGACAGCGACTCCTACGCGGAGGACAAGGCGGCCAGCCCGCACGCCGCCAAGAAGTCCGGGGGCGTGGTCGGCCAGGAGCCGGTGCCCGATCGCACCGTGAGTCCCCGCCAGCCGCCCGGGGCGGGGAAGACCAAGAGCCTGCCGATCGGCGACTCTGCCGATCGCATGCTTCCCGAGGACGCGAAGCGCCGAGCATTGCCGGCCGAGGAAGCCGCCCACCGCCGGGCCATCGAGGGCCATCCCGATCGTCTTTCCCCCGGTAAGAAGCGCCGTGGGGAGTTCTAAGCTCGGTCGATCGGGTGGCTGCTGCCACTCATTCGCCCAGCATCGGCTGAAGCTTCGCGGCGATCCCCGGGCGATCGAGGAACTCGAGGCCGATGCCGGCGCTGGCGCCGGGGATCTGCAGGATCTGCAACACCCGGGCGGAGAACCGCAGCGCCGGCGCGCCGGGGACGAAGAGGAGCGCCAGCTCCACCTCCGCGATCTCGTTGCGGGCGGGGTTCCGGTCGGAGGAGACGAAGATCCCGCCGTGCCGCAGCTCCCGGTCCCAGAGGCTTTTCAGCGCCGGCTGGGTGGGGACGTCGATGCGGAAGCGGGGCAACGCCTCCGCCCGCCCGGCTCGCTGCTCGAGCCGGGGGCCGAGCAACGCCCCGGGCGAGAGGAAGGCGACGCCGAACCCCGCCTTCTCGAT
>JAEZJH010000367.1 GCA_023436385.1 Pseudomonadota bacterium | reverse complement strand
CGCGGAGGCCGCCAGCGCCTCCGCCTCCCGCGCCGTGAGCGGGTGGAGCTTGGCCCGCCAGTAGGGGAACCAGAAGTTGGGCCCCTCCTTCCACGCGCCGGGGCGGTGGTAGTAGGCCATCGCCTTCGCCGCCGCGAAGCCCTCCCCCGCCGGCGCGAGGCCGAGCCGGGCCTGGCCGATCCGCAGCTCGGCGTCCTCGTTGGTGTCCCACGCCTGCTCCCGGGTGAAGCTCCCGTCGTCCCGGGCCACCAGCCGCAGGTCCTGCCGCGCCACCACGTAGGCCACCGGCTGGCCGTCGATCCCCTCCCCCGGCGCGAGGCTTCCGGCGCTGCCCGCGGGCCGCGACACCGGGCTGAACTCCATGAACCGGGTGGTGAGACCCTGCCAGCGGTGGGTGCCGGAGTGGACCGAGCTGCCCTGGATCCCCGGGCCGTCGTGGTGCCCCGAGCCCGGGCTCGCCTCGCTGGCCAGCTCGGCGTGGAGATCGACCGGCGACACCCCGGGCTTGTCCCAGCAGACGAAGGTGACCGTCCCGGACCCGTCGGTGGCGAGGATCGCGGTCTCCTTCCCGGCGCGGCGGATGCGATCCGAAGGCGCGCGGGGAACGTCCTCCGGCGAGGCGCCCTGGTCCCCGAGGATGGCCGTCCCCCCGTAGCCCGGGTTGAACAGGGTGGTGCGGCTTCCCCCGTAGATGACGCCGATCGCCGGCGACGGCTGGCAGCCCTCGATGGACTTGTTGATGTCGATCATCGTCGGGGCCAACAGGGCGTAGCTGGCGGCCTGGCAACCGAACCGGCCGAGACCTCCGGAGAACGGCAGGTCCCCGCGGTTGACGATGAAGTTGCAGTCCGGGTCGAAGCCGGCCCCGCCGCCTCCGCCCCGCGAGCCGTTGGCGATCTCCCGGAGGATCGCCGCCTTCTTCTCCCGGCTGCGCTCGAAGGCCCGGGCGAACGAGCGGGCGGTGAGATTCGCGGCGGCGGGATCGGCGAAGTCGGCCGCCGGGGCGTTGGTCGCCGCCAAGGTGCGAAGCGCGTCTCCCCCGCCGCTGGCCGCGGCGGAGGTGACGAAGGCCTTCATCGCCTCCTGCAGCGCCACCTGGCCGTCGATCATCCCCTCGAGCGCCGCGACGGAGTCCCGGAACGGCTTCTCGAGGGACCGGACCTTGCCGGCGCGATCGCGCGTCGCGGCGTAGAAGCCGACCGCCGCGGCCTCCGTGGCCACGGCGTGGGCCCACCCCACCGCGTTGCAGCAGTACGGCTGGCAGGAACAGGCCTCCGCCGTCTCGAGCCCGAAGGCGATCTGCATGGCCAGCTCGGTGGCGTCGTAGAGCCCCACGGAGAACGACGTCGCGGAGTGGTAGGCGTGCACCGCCGCCAGCGAGACGTGGGCCGACGCCAGCGCCCGGTTCGAGGCGGCGAAGAGGTTGAACGCCCGGGCCTCCAGGGTGGCGAGCCCATGGGCCTGGGCGTCGGCGGCGGTCTGGAGCCGGATCCGCTCGTGCACCGCGTTCCCCAGGTTCAAGGTGGCGAGCAGGGTCCCGGCGACCACCAGGAGCAGGAGCGCTCCCAGGACCAGCGCCTGGCCCGACTCGCGTTCCCGTCGGCTCCTCATCGCGTCCCCCCGCTGGCATACGACCGGCACTCGTTCCGGACGGGCAGGTCCCGGACCCGGAAGTTCGACTGCATCCGCATCGCCCCCTCGGCGCGGATCGGCAGGACGAAGACCCGCCTCGCGGCGAGGCCGGCGATCGCCGCGTCCTCGCCGGCGGAGCCGTCGTCGCGGTCGACGCGGCGGCCCATCCCCAGCACCGCGGCGAGCGGCTTCGCCCGCCAGATCGCGTGGATCACGTCGGCGGCGAAGGGCACGGTCAGTGCGTGGTACCAGGTGACCTGCACCCGGAGGAGCCCGCGCTGGAACCGCTCCACCGCCTCGTCCCCGGTGGCGGCGGGGTTCCAGGCGTCGGACGAATCGGTCACCCGCCGCGGATCGTCGAAGTCCACCTCGCCGTCGATCGCCACCGGGAGCCGCAGGGTGCCCTCGCCGTCCGGCCGCTCCGCGACGACGGTCCCGTCGAAGTCGCCGCGGAGCGGGCCGCAGATCCGGACCTCGACCACCGGCAGCCCGCCGATCCCGGAGGAGAGCTCGGTCAGCCTGCGCCCGTAGGCGTCGCCCCGCTCCACCGGTCGCACCAGGGTGATCCCACCCTCCGGCGTCCCGCTCGCCGGCACCAGTACGGAGAGGGCCGCCGCCTCCATCGCCCCGGGATCGGCCCCGTGGAGCGCGCCGGCGCGGGCCGCCCGATAGGCGGCGTACGAGGCCAGCACCCGGGCCTGGTGCAGGAAATGGAGCTGCACCGCGCCCAGGAGGAGAAACAGCACCAGGGGGAGGACGATCGCCGCCTCCACCGCCACGCTTCCCCGCTCGTTCCGTCGTACCCGCATCACGGCCGGAGCGTAGGGAAGGGCCCCTGCCCTCCGGCATCGGTCAACCGACCGATGGCCCGTTCTCGCTGGCCGGCGATCGCTGCCACCACCGCGAAGGAGGCAGGAGCCCCGGGGCGGCCCGGCGCCCGAGCGACGGTCGGTGGCGGTCGCGCCGGGACCGGTGTAGATTCCCGCCCCCCGATCATGCAGAAGCGAACGTCCAAGGATGGCCGGACCCGTGCGCCCGCACGCCCCGCCGCGAAGCCCGCGCCGAAACCGGTCCGCGGGAAGGCGAAGCCCACCCGGGCCCCCAAGGCCAAGCTCTCCCTGGCCATCCTCTCCCGGAAACGTTCGCTCTACTCGACCCGGCGCCTGGTGCAGGCGGCCAAGTCCCTCGGCCACCCGGTGAAGGTCCTCGACACCCTCCGCTGCGATCTGGTCCTCGAGTCGGGCCGGCCCCGGGTGCTCTTCGAAGGCAAGGAGATCGAGCCGCCCGGCGTGGTGATCCCACGGATCGGGGCCTCGGTGACCCGGTACGGCCTGGCGGTGGTGAACCAGTTCGAGCTGATGGGCGTGCCGGTGCTCAACCAGGCGCCGGCGATCGCCGGGTCCCGGGACAAACTCCGGTGCCTGCAGTATCTCGCCCGCTCCGGCATCCCGATTCCCCGCACGGTGATGATGCGCCGTCGCGAGGACGTGGGCGCGGCGATCGAGCGGGTGGGCGGCCTGCCGGTGATCGTGAAGCTCCTCCAGGGCACCCAGGGCGTCGGGGTGATGATCGCCGGCTCGCGGGACGAGCTGGCGTCGATCCTCGACACCATGTGGACGCTCGACGAGGAGATCCTGGTGCAAGAGTTCGTCGCCGAATCGAAGGGGCGGGACATCCGCGCGCTGGTGGCGGGGAACCGGGTGGTGGCGGCGATGCGGCGGGTGGCCCGGACCAAGGGCGAGTTCCGCTCCAACCTCCACCGCGGCGGCGCCGGCGAGGCGGTGCAGCTGCCGCCCGCGTACGAGGCGATCGCCGTCCGGGCCGCGGGCGTCTTGGGGCTCGAGCTCGCCGGCGTGGACATGCTCGAGTCAAGCGCCGGGCCGAAGGTGATCGAGATCAACTCGAGCCCCGGGTTCGAGGGGCTGGAGAAGGCCACCGGGGTCGACGTCGCCCGGGCGATCCTGACCCACGCCGTGGCTTATGCCCGGGCGCGGGCCTCCGGCTGGGATCGGCCGCTCCGCTAGGCCGACCGCCGGGCCGCGACCACGGCGCGGAAGGCCACCTCCGACGCGAGCCGGACCGGTTTCGTCCAGCAGGAGCGCAATCGCCTCTCCCCGGCGGCGCGAGCGTCAACTGGCGAACCGGCGGTCTCCCGGTTTTCCAACGATGTCCCGTCGGTCCCTTTGCGCCCCCTTCGGCGCGTGCTACGCGATCGGGCGCTGCCAAGAAATGGGAGCCATCGGGCGGGGCGGACGGGCCAGGGGGAGAGGGCTCGATGGAGACGGGGCAGGTTCTCCCGTTGGGCGACACCCCGGATGCGGATCCGGTGGAGGGACCCCGGGAACGATGTTCACGGCTCGTCGGGGCGCGGACGCCCCGGAGCCGCACGGCGCGGAGCGCCGGGAGGATCGACATGAAGAAGCTCTGGGGGGTGCTCGCTCTGGCCGCCGTCCTCGCGATCGCGCCGGCGTGCGGCGACGACGAGGACGACGCGAACGGTGGATCCGGCGGTTCTGGCGGATCCGGTGGGTCCGGCGGATCGGGGGGATCCGGCGGCACGGGCGGGACCGGCGGCAACGAGCCCGTCCCCGTGGACGTGAGCGGCGTCGCCACGCTCAACCCGCTGGTCGCCGCTTGGTAC
>JAEZJH010000280.1 GCA_023436385.1 Pseudomonadota bacterium | reverse complement strand
ATCCTACCATCGCCCGGTCGGCTTCCGCGAGGTGCGCCACCCGAGCAGGCCGGCGCACCCTACCGCTTGCGGGCCAGGGTGATCCGCGCCGTCGCCCGGCGCACCCGGGCCCGCTCCACCCGGGCGGCGTCCTCCTCCGCCTTCAGCTCCTGGAGCCGGGAGTGGGCCTCGGCCAGGGCCCGCTCCGCCCGGGCCACGTCGATCTCCTCGACGCGCTCGGCGGACTCGGCGAGGACGATCACGTGATCCTCGGCCACCTCGACGAAGCCGCCGCCCACGAACATCCGGTGCTCGACCCCGCCCGCCAGGTAGACGAGTTCCCCCGGCTCCATCGCCGCGATGAACGGTGTGTGGCCGGGGAGGACGCCGAACTGGCCGTCGGCCCCGGGGACCCGCACGTGGTCGGTCTCCACCGAGAGCACCCGCTTCTCGGGGGTGACGATGTCCAGCTGGATCGGCATGGCTCGGGTCCTTCGTCGCGATTAGCTGGCGAGCTTCTTCGCGTTCTCGTAGACCTCCTCGATCGGGCCGCACATCAGGAAGGCCTGCTCGGGGATGTCGTCCAGCTTGCCGTCGAGGATGGCGCGGAACCCGCGGATGGTGTCCTCGATCTTCACGTACTTGCCCGGCCGCCCGGTGAACTGCTCGGCGACGTGGAACGGCTGCGAGAGGAACCGCTGGATCTTCCGGGCCCGGGAGACCACCAGCTTGTCGTCGTCGGAGAGCTCGTCCATGCCGAGGATGGCGATCAGGTCCTGCAGGTCCTTGTAACGCTGCAGGGTGGTCTGGACACCCCGGGCGACCTCGTAGTGTTCCTGCCCGACGATGTTCGGGTCGAGGATCCGCGAGGTGGAGTCGAGCGGATCGACGGCGGGGTAGATGCCCAGTTCGGAGATGGCGCGGGAGAGCACCGTGGTCGCGTCGAGGTGGGCGAAGGCGGTGGCCGGCGCCGGGTCGGTGAGGTCGTCGGCGGGCACGTAGATCGCCTGCACCGAGGTGACCGAGCCCTTCCGCGTCGAGGTGATCCGCTCCTGCAGCGCGCCCATCTCCGTGGAGAGGGTGGGCTGGTAACCGACGGCGGAAGGGATGCGGCCGAGGAGCGCCGACACCTCGGAGCCCGCCTGCGTGAACCGGAAGATGTTGTCGATGAAGAGGAGCACGTCGCGCCCCTCGTCGTCGCGGAAGTACTCCGCCATGGTCAGGGCCGAGAGGGCGACGCGGGCCCGGGCGCCGGGCGGCTCGTTCATCTGCCCGAACACCAGCACCGACTGGCTCTTGGTGAGGTCGTCGGGCTTGATCACGCCCGACTCGATCATCTCGTGGTAGAGGTCGTTGCCCTCGCGGGTACGCTCGCCGACGCCGGCGAACACCGAGAAGCCGCCGCGCTCCACCGCCACGTTGCGGATCAGCTCCTGGAGCAGCACGGTCTTGCCCACGCCGGCGCCGCCGAAGAGGCCGATCTTGCCGCCGCGGGTGTAGGGGCAGAGCAGGTCGATCACCTTGATGCCGGTCTCGAACGACTGCACCCGCACGTCCATCTCGGTGAACGGCGGCGGGTCGCGGTGGATCGGCCGCCGCTGCTCCGCCCGCACCGGACCGCGCTCGTCCACCGGCTGGCCGACGACGTTGAAGATCCGGCCCAGGGTCTCCTTGCCCACCGGCACGGCGATCGGCGCCCCGGTGTTCTTCACCGGCTGGCCGCGCACCAGGCCGTCGGTGGAGTCCATCGAGATGCAGCGGGCGGTGTCCTCGCCCAGGTGCTGCGCCACCTCGATCACGAGGTTGTCCGGGCGATCGTCGATCGCCGGATTGGTGAGGGTCAGCGCCGTGTACACCGGGGGCAGCGCGCCCGCCGGGAACTCGACGTCGACGACGGGGCCGATGACCTGCAGCACCCGGCCCTGCTTGAGATCCATGGAGATCGCGGTGGACATGCTTCCTTCCCGTGGTCCGACCCGGGCGGCGACGCCGCCGGGTGCTAGCCAAATTACTTGAGCGCCTCGGCGCCGGAGACGATCTCCACGAGCTCCGTGGTGATCGAGGCCTGGCGCGCCCGGTTGTACTGGAGCGTGAGCCGGTCGATGATCTCGCTCGAGTTCTTGGTGGCGCCCTCCATCGCGCTCATCCGCGCCGCGTGCTCGGCGGCGTTCGACTCGAGGAGGGCCCGCCAGATCTGCATCGCCAGGTGCCGCGGGAGCAGCTCGTCGAGCACCTCGCGCCGCCCCGGCTCGTAGAGGTAGTCGACCGGCCGGCTCTTCTCGTCCTCGGCCACCGGGTGGGCGGCGATGGGGAGGAGCTGCACCAGCGTGGGCCGCTGCACGATCGCGGAGACGAAGCTGTTGTAGAGGAGGAACACCGCGTCGAGCTGGTTCTCGAGGTACGCGGCGGTCAGCTCGTCCGCCAGGGTCTTCGCCTGGTCGTAGACCAGGGCGTCGAACACCCCCGGGTAGTCCCGCCGGCTGGGGATCTGCCGCTTGCGGAAGTAGTCCCGGCCGCGCTTGCCGATCGTCGAGACTTGCAGGTGTTCGTAGCGGTCGCGATTCTCGTAGAGGAAGCGCTGGGCCCGGCGGAGCACGTTCGAGTTGAACGCCCCGCACAGTCCGCGGTCGGAGGTCATCACCACCAGCTCGACGCGCTTCGGCGTCCGCCGCTGCAGCAGCGGATGCGCCTCCTCGTCGGCCCGGGTGGCGACGCCTCCCAGCACCTGCTCGATCTTCTCGGCGTAGGGACGGGCCCGGAGGATCGAGTCCTGGGCCCGGCGCAGCTTGGCCGCGGCGACCATCTTCATCGCCTTGGTGACCTGCTGCATGTTGCGCACCGAGACGATGCGCTTGCGGATGTCGCGCAAGGAGGCCATCGGTCCCCTTCCCTTCGCTACTGGACCTGGAAGACGTCGCGGAACTCGGCGAGGGCCTTGTCGAGGGCGCCGCGCACCTCGGCGGTCAGCTCCCGCTTGTCCACGATCATCTTCCCGACCTCGGGATGCCGGGAGTCCATGAACTCCGTCAGCTCGGCCATGTACCGCTGCACCTGGTCAACCGGCACGTTGCGGATCCAACCGACGCCGTTCTCGTCCCGGCCGGTGGCGGCGTAGATCTGGATCACCTGCTTCTGCACCGGCATCGGCTGGTACTGGCCCTGCTTGAGCACCTCCACCAGGCGCTCGCCGCGGGCCAGGGTCTCCACCGTCGCCTTGTCCAGGTCGGAGCCGAACTGGGCGAAGGCGGCCAGCTCGCGGAACTGCGCGAGGTCGAGGCGCATGGTGCCGGCGACCTGCTTCATCGCCTTGATCTGCGCGGAGCCGCCGACGCGGGAGACCGAGAGGCCAACGTTGATCGCGGGCCGGACGCCGGAGAAGAAGAGGTCCGACTCGAGAAAGATCTGGCCGTCGGTGATCGAGATGACGTTGGTGGGGATGTACGCGGAGATGTCGCCCGCCTGCGTCTCGATGATCGGCAGCGCGGTGAGCGAGCCGCCGCCGCGCTCCTTCGACATCTTCGCGGCGCGCTCCAGCAGACGGCTGTGGAGGTAGAAGACGTCGCCCGGGTACGCCTCGCGGCCCGGCGGCCGGCGGAGGAGCAGCGAGAGCTGGCGGTAGGCGACGGCCTGCTTGGAGAGGTCGTCGTAGACGATCAGGGCGTGCATCCCGTTGTCGCGGAAGTACTCGCCCATGGTCACGCCGGCGTACGGCGCCAGGTACTGGAGCGGAGCCGGGTCGGAGGCGTTGGCCGCCACCACGGTGGTGTACTCCATCGCCCCGCTGGTCCGGAGGCGCTCCACCACCTGGGCGACCGTCGACTGCTTCTGGCCGATCGCCACGTAAATGCAAAAAACGTCCTGGCCCCGCTGGTTGATGATCGTGTCGATCGCCACCGCGGTCTTGCCGGTCTGGCGGTCGCCGATGATCAGTTCGCGCTGCCCGCGGCCGATCGGGATCATCGCGTCGATCGCCTTGAGGCCGGTCTGCATCGGCTCGTGAACCGACTTGCGCGGGATGATGCCCGGCGCCTTCACTTCGACGC
>JAEZJH010000264.1 GCA_023436385.1 Pseudomonadota bacterium | reverse complement strand
TCCGGCCGCCGCCGGCGCCGCAGCAGAAGCTCTCCCGCTTCGCCCGCTCCATCTCCACCAGCCGGAGTCCCGGAACCGCCTCGAGGCTCTGCCGGGGATCGGCGTAGACCCCGTTGTACCGGCCCATGTAGCAGCTGTCGTGGAAGGTGACGAGCTCGTCGAGGCGCTCCGACGGGTTCAGCTTCCCGGCCTTGATCAGCTCCGCGATCAGCTGCGAGTGGTGCAGCACCTCGAAGTTCCCGCCGAGCTGCGGGTACTCGTTCTTGATCACGTTGAAGCAGTGCGGGCAGGCGGTGAAGACCTTCTTCACGTTCCGGGCGTTGAAGTTCTCGATGTTCTGGGTCGCCAGGGTCTGGAACAGGTACTCGTTCCCCATCCGCCGGGCCTGGTCGCCGTTGCAGGTCTCCTCGTTGCCGAGGGTGGCGAAGTTGACGCCGGCGGTCTTGAGGATTTGCGCCAGCGCCCGGCTCACCTTCTTCTGCCGGTCGTCGTAGGCGCCGGCGCAGCCGACGAACCAGAGCCACTCGAAGTCGGGGTTCTCGTCCACGGTGGGGACGTCGAGGCCCTGGGCCCACTCCGTCCGGCTGGTGGCGCCCAGGCCCCACGGGTTGCCCTGGGTCTCCATCCCGCGGAAGACCCGCTGGATCTCCGGGGGGAACTCGCTCTTCACCAAGACCTCGTGGCGCCGCATCTCCACGATCCGGGGCAGGTTCTCGATGAACACCGGGCAGGCGGTCTCGCACCAGCCGCAGGTGGTGCAGGCCCACACCGTGTCCGGGTTGATGATCTGCGAGACCAGATCCGGCAGCTCCTCGTGCGGCTTCCCGGCGGCGAGGTGATCCGACACATCCATCAGATGCGTGCGGATCTGCTTGTTGAGCCCCTTGTGCGTGAGCGGCTTGCCGGTCTGGTAGGTCGGGCAGTTGGTCTGGCAGCGGCCGCACTCGGTGCAGGAGAAGACGTCGAGCGCGTACTTCCAGGAGAGCTCGTCCACCTTCTGGACCCCGAAGGTCTCCGAGTTCTCGAGGTCGAGCTTGGTGGGACGGTACTGGGGCTCGAGGCGCTGCACGAACACGTTCGGCAGGCCGGTGATCACGTGGAAGTGCTTCCCCAGCGGGAGGAAGTTGAGGAAGACCAGGATCTGGACGGTGTGAAGCCACCAGCAGATCCGGCCGACCAACCAGGCCGTCTCCGGGGAGGTGCCCAGGCCCTGGTAGATCGCCAGGCCGAGCGAGGCCGCGGGGTGGGCGAGGAAGGAGTGGGGCGCGAGGTGCAGCGTCGCCGCCACGGTGCCGGCGCCGAAGGCCAGGTCCGCCGCCACCTGGAGCGAGGCGTCGAAGAGGATCTCCGTGATCATCAGCCCGGCGATCATCACCAGGATGAACACGGCCTCCCACGACTGCGTCATCCGGTCCGGCTTCACGAACAGCCGGACGGCGAGGAAGTAGAGCGAGCCGGCGAGGGCGCCCAGCACCACCCAGTCCTTGAGAATCAGATACAGCTGCCCGAGCGCGGAGTCGGCGCCGAGGAGCGGGAAGGCGAAGTCCCAGCCGGCGAACGCCATCCCGAACAGCGTCAGGGTGCGGAGCGCCAGCACCACGAAGGCCGCGAAGATCAGGACGTGGGCGATGCCGGGGATCAGCTCCTCGCGGTCGACGAGCCGGCGCTGGCCGATGCCGAAACGGAGCAGACGCAGCAGCCGTTCACCGGGATTCTCGAGGCGTCCTGGATCGGCCTTGAGGGCGCGGAGCACCGCGATCCGCGGTGCCATGCTCATCCAGAAGAGTCCCAGCGCCACCACGATCAAGCACGCCATCACCACCGGGGTCAGGGTCAGCTCGGGCATGTTGCTCCTCGGGCCGGGGCCGGTCTTCGCAGGGCGAAAACGCCCGGCGGGCGTAGGTCCGGGCCACGTTAGCCCCCGCCCCGTCGGCGCGCAACCGAGTGCGAAGCGCCGTCGGACCTCGGCACCGAGGGGTGCCAGGAACGAACGAGGGGCCGGCATTGAACCCGGCCCCTCGGTGCTTCGCGCCCCGGCCCCAAACGGCGGGGCGGCGCGGCACTGTTTTCGCTCCCGAGGAAAAAATGCTCCCCGGCCGGACGATTACGTGCCGCTATCGGGGATGGCGACGAACAACACCTGGAACACCACGTTGGCGGACTCGCCGACCGTTGCCGTGGCGGGCTTCCAGGTGAAGCCGGCCTTCGCAGTCGGGGTCAGGGTGTTGAACCCGGGACCCGGCTCGAGGATGAACGCGCCGGTGGCGGTGGTCGCGGTCCCGTCGGCGACCACCGACAGGTCCTCGTCCAGGTACCGCAGGGTGCCGGCGCTGGAGGTGACGGAGGCGCCTTCGAGCGGCCCGAGGCCGGTCGCCGTGGGCGAGAGCATCTGGCCCAGCACGAAGCCCTCCGTCTCGCTGATCAGATCGAGCTCCGTCATCGCCTCGAGGCCGGTCGCGGCGGTGAGGAACTCGTTCGGGATCGCCCAGGCGATCGCGTTCTCCAGGGCCTCGCCGGCGGTGCAGTCGGCGCCCTCGCAGATGCCGATGGTCGCCTTCGCGAACTTGTCGGCGGCGCCGGGCGGATCGTCGATGGTGACCACCACGCCCGGGCCGATCTCGGAGAAGTCCACGTCGTCGAAGGAGAAGGTGCCACCGGTTCCGATCAGGCCCGAGGCCATGATCGCGTCGGGCTTGCCGGCGAGCGACTTCACCGGGTCGACCAGGGCGATGGCCAGGCCTTCGACGCTCGGCGCCGTGCCCCCGGTGGCCGCGTA
>JAEZJH010000363.1 GCA_023436385.1 Pseudomonadota bacterium | reverse complement strand
GCGGAGAGGAGACGATCTCCGCCGACGAGCAGGCCCGCCGCGAGCGGATGCGCCTGGTCGCCCGGGGCATCGCCACCTACTCGCTCTCCGCCGACGGCGCCCGGATTCTGGTGCCGCTCTCCGGCCGGCTCTTCGTGGTGGAGCGGGCCACCGGCGCCGTCCGGGAGCTGGCGGCGGCCGCCGGCGAGGCGATCGATCCCCGCTTCTCGCCCGACGGGAAGCGGGTGGCCTTCGTCCGGGACGGCGACCTCCAGGTGATCGAGGTGGCCACCGGCAAGCTCCGCCGCCTCACCCGGCGCGGTTCGCCGACCGTCACCTTCGGCCTGGCGGAGTTCGTGGCCCAGGAGGAGATGGGCCGGATGGAGGGCTACTGGTGGTCGCCCGACGGCGCCTTCCTGGCGGTCCAGGAGGTGGACACCGCCGGTGTCAGCAGCCTGCACATCCCCGATCCCTTCCGGCCCGACCAGCCGCCCCAGGTCTGGCCCTATCCCCGGGCCGGCACCGCCAACGCCACCACCCGTCTCCTCCTGATCCCCGCCGCCGGCGGCCGCGCCGTGCCGGTCGCCTGGGACCGGGAGAAGTACCCGTACCTGGCGGCGGTGACCTGGGCGAAGGGCGCGCCCCTCGCCGTGTTGGTCCAGACCCGGACCCAGGACGAGGAGACGCTCCTCGCCGTCGATCCCCGGACCGGCGCCACCCGGCCGCTCCTCGTCGAGCGCGACGCCGCCTGGGTCAACCTCTTCGCCGGCATGCCGCGGTGGCTCCCCGACGGCGCGGGGTTCCTCTGGATCTCCGAGCGCGAGGGGATGCCGCGCCTCGAGCTCCGGGGGACGGACGGCGCCCCGGTGCGGCCGCTCACCCCGCTCCCCCTCGGATGTCTCGAATTTATCTCCGTGGACGGCCCGGACGCCTACGTGCTCGGCTGCGAGGATCCGGTGGAGTCCCACCTGTATCGCATCCCCCTCGACGGCTCGGGCCCGGTGCGGCTCTCCCGGGAGCCCGGCGATCGGCGGACCGCCGCGGTGGGCGGCGGCCTCTTGGTCGACCAGGTCGATCTCGCCCGGGGCGGCCACCGGGATCTCCTCCTCGCCAGGGACGGCACCGTTCGCGGCGAGCTCCGCGCCACCGCGGAGGAGCCGGGGCTCCTTCCCCATCTCGAGGTGGTGACCCTGGAGACCGAGCGGCAGTTCCGGGCGGCGATCGTCCGGCCGCGCTCGTTCGATCCGGCCCTCCGCTACCCGGTGCTGCTCTCGGTCTACGCCGGCCCCGGGGTGCGGACGGTGAGCACCGCCCGCGACCGCTACCTCCTCCACCAGTGGCAGGCCGACCACGGCTTCGTGGTGGTCTCGATCGACGGCCGCGGCACGCCGGGACGGGGCCGGGACTTCGAGCGGGCGATCCGCGGCGAACTGCTCGACGTGCCCCTCGCCGATCAGGTGGAGGGCCTCGCGGCCCTGGGTGCCCGGTTCCCGGAGCTCGACCTCGGGCGGGTGGGCGTCTACGGCTGGTCGTTCGGCGGCACCTTCTCCGCCACCAGCGTGTTGAAGCGCCCCGACGTCTTCCACGCCGCGGCGGCGGTGGCGCCGGTGACCGACTGGCGGGACTACGACACGCACTACACGGAGCGCTACCTGGGGCTCCCGGACGCCGCCGAGGAGGCCTACCGGCGCGCCTCGCCGCTCTTCGCGGCGGAGCGGCTCGAGCGGCCCCTGCTCCTCGTCCACGGCACCGCCGACGACAACGTCTCCTTCAGCCACTCGCTCGAGCTCTCCGACGCGCTGTTCCGAGCCGGAAAGCCCCACGAGCTGCTCCCGATCGGCGGCCAGGCCCACGGGGTCTCCGAGCCGGCGGCGTCGGTGCGCCTCCAGGAACGGATCATCGGGTTCCTGGTGCGGCACCTGGGCGGCCCGGAGGCCCCGGCGAACTAGTGCTCCGACCACAGCCCGCCGATCACGGCGGGCTTGCGGTCCGGGTTGGGGTTTGATCTACACCCCGGAATGACGACGAAGACGCGGTTCACAGGGTTGACCCTCACCGAATCGGACGCTGCGGCGCTCAAGGCGAAGCGCACCGGCGTACGGCTCTCGGCGCGCGAGTTCCGCCGGATTCGCACGCTGGAAATGCTCAACCAGGGTTTCTCGGTGAGGGCCACCGCCGTCGCGGTGGGCGGATACCCGCGCGAGGTCTCCCGGGTCGGAAAGCGGTACCTGGAGGGCGGGCTCGAGCACGCGCTCACCGATAACCCCCGGCCCAAGCCGGAGCGGCTCCTCGACAGCACGCAGGAGGCCGCGATCGTCGCTCTGGTCTGCGGTCCGCCACCCGAGGGCAGTTCCCGGTGGTCGGTCCGCCTGCTCGCCGCCGAGGTCGCCAGACGCGGGATCGTCGAGAAGGTCGGTCGGGAAAGCGTACGCAAGGTCCTCTCCAGCCACGAGCTCAAGCCGTGGCGGGAAAAAAATGTGGTGCGTGCCGGCGATCGACGCGCAGTACGTCGAACGCATGGAGGACGTGCTGGAACTCTACGCCCGGCCCCTTGATCCGCTCGAACCCGTGGTCTGCCTGGACGAGCGCCCCGTCGTTCTCCACGACGCGGCTCGCCCGGGCACGCCGATGCGGCCGGGGAAGATTGCCAGGACCGATTACGAATACGTCCGCCGTGGCACCGCCAACGTCTTCTGCATCGTCGAGCCAAAGACCGGGCGGCGTCTCACCCACGCCACGGCGAACCGCACCGGCCGACGCTTCGCCATCGCGGTGCGGAAGATCGCCCGGCGCTACGCGAGGGCCACGACCATCCACCTGGTGATGGACAACCTCAGCACCCACGCGAAGTCCTCGCTCGTCGCCGCCTACGGCGAGGCGGCCGCGGAGCAGCTCTGGTCGCGGTTTACGATCCACTACACCCCCAAGCACGCCAGCTGGCTGGACGCCGCCGAGCTGGAGGCAAGCCTGGTCTCCCGCGAGTGCCTTGGAACCCGACGCATCGGCGACCTGGAAACACTGGTCGCCGACGTGTCTGCCTGGAGCAAGCGCGCAGACAAGGCCCGACGGAAGATCGAGTGGCGCTTCCGGGTGGCGGACGCCCGCCGGGTCTTTCGGTACGATGGAATCACCTCGCCTCGGTCGGAGCACTAGCGGACGCAGCGAGCGACGGCGACCATGTCGTCGCTCGCCACGAAGCCGAGCAGCAGGTTCCGTCGCTGGTCGACGACCAGGTGGGCGAGCGGCGAGCGCGCCAGGTACGGCGACGCGATCACGCCCTCGGAGCCGGGGGTGCCGTACTCGGTCCGCGGGTTCCCGGCGTTGTCGAAGAGCACCAAGTCGAGCATGCGGTCGGGATCCTCGTAGGCCAGGGCCGCGCCGCCGTCGTGGAGCTTCACGAAGTCGACCACCTCCGCCTGCCCCGCGCCCTCCCAGCGCCAGCGGAGCCGGGAGAAGAAGCCGGGATCGATCGCCCCGTCGAGCACCCGGGTGACGAAGGCGTCGGCGGCCCCGTCCTCCGCCGCCACCGAGCCGCCCACCAGGAAGCCGCCGTCGGCGCCGAAGGGCAGGACCGCGCCGATCACCGCGTTCTCGAAGCGGAGGAGGCCCTGGTCGCCGAAGGTGGTGTCCCAGTGGCCGGCGGCGTCGAAGCGGAAGGCCGCGGTGTCGTGGGCGGCCACCACCGAGCCGTTGGGCGCGAAGGCGGCGAACCGGGGCCCCGGACCCTCGGTCACCGGGGGGAAGACGTCCGAGCCGGAGAGGTCGAGGCGGGAGAGGACGTGGCTCCCGCCGGTGGACAGCGAGGCGTGCACCACCGCGCCGTCGAGCACCAGGGCCCGGACGTTCCCCGGGGCTCCCGCCAGGGGCCGGATCCCGAAGTCCGGATCGAGGGCCTGGCCGTCGAGGAGGAGCGCCAGCGCGGGCGCGCCGCTGAACGCCTCTCGGCCGGCGACCACGAAGCCGCCGCCGGGGAACGGCGCCACGCGCTCGGGGCGGAGCTCGGCGAGCGTCACCACCCCCGTGGTGCCGAAGCCGCGGGCCGGGTAGCCGTCGGCGTCCCAGAGCGCCACCCAGCCGATCTGCTCCGCGGAGTGACCGACGCCGACGAGGTGGCCGTCGGTTAGCGCCACCAGATCGGAGAAGACGGGCGAGGCGCCCACCCGGGCGCTGGCCACGCCGGTGAGGGGACCGTAGGTCGAGTCCCAGCAGCCGTCGACGCCGCTGCCGGGGACGACGCTGAGCCGGAAGGTCGTCTCCCGTTCGGCGCCGGAGAGGGTGGAGCCGACGATCCGGACCTCGACGTTGTAGACCAGGGGCGCGTCGTCGGCGGCGATCACCCAGATCGTCCCCAGGCCCTCGCCGGAGGAGATGCTCTCCGACTGCGCGTTGACGCCCTCCGGGAGACCCTCGAGTCGGAGGAAGACCGACGGGTGCCGCACGCCCTCCGGCGCCGTCACCACCACCGAGAGCATTCGGTCGCCGCCCGCCGGGACCTCGAGGTGCGTCGTATCGAGGACGTGGAGCGCGAAGTCGGGGCCCGGGTCGTCGCCGCCGGAGCCGCCGCCCCCGTCGCCCTCGTCACCGCCGCAGCCAAACGACAAGACGAGCGCCGCCGCCAGCCCGGCCGGCGCGAACCGCATGAGCGTGGCCATGGCCGAAGGGTACCCACGGCAGGCGACCGGGCGCCAGCCCGTTTCCCGGGGGGCGTCTACGCGATCACCGGGAGCGCGTTCTTCTCGTCGGGGAGGAGGCGGACCGAGACCTCGGTGTGAAAATCGAGTCCACGCTCGGTGCAGCGGAGCCGGGCGCCCTCGCGGACCAGGAGGTCCTCGCCGACCAGCCGGTCGATCGCCCGGGCGGTGGAGGCGGGCAGCGTGCCCACCGTGTCCCGGACCGCGTCGTCGAGATCGAGGCCGTCGGCGAGGCGGAGGCCGAGGAAGAGCCGTTCCTCGAAGAGCCCGAGCGGATCGATGACGTCGCACTCCGTCGCCGGATCGCCACCGGCCTCCACCGACGCCAGATAGGCCTCGGGCTTCCGCGGGTTCCCGTAGCGGAGGCCGCCCCGGCCGGTCCGCCGGAACCCGTAGGCGCCGCAGCCCGCCGCCGCGTACTCGCCGCCGCGCCAGTAGAGGAGGTTGTGCCGGCAGGCGGCGCCGGGCCGGGCGAAGTTGGAGATCTCGTAGCGGGAGAAGCCCGCGTCCTCGAGCACGCCGCGGACGATCGCGCCCATCCGCGCCTGGGCGCCGTCGTCGGGGACCTGCACCCGGCCGCGGCGGACCTCCTTGGCGAGGCGCACGTCCTCCGCCAGGCCTTCGAGGGTGAGGCCGTAGAACGAGAGGTGATCGGTGCCCAGGGAGACGGCCCGGCGGGCGTCGGCCAGGGCGGTCTCCGGAGTCTGGCCGGGGGCGCCGAAGATCAGGTCGATCGACACCTGCGGGAAGCCCGCCGCCTTGGCCCGCTCGAGGGCCGCCACCGCCTCGTCCGGCGTGTGGCGGCGGCCCAGGCCGGCGAGGGCCTCCGGGGCGAACGACTGGACGCCGATGGAGAGGCGGTTCACGCCGGCGGCGCGCAGCGCCGCGAAGGCCGCCGCGTCGGACGCGCCCGGGTTGGCCTCGAGGGTGATCTCGCAGTCGGCGGCGAGGCCGAAGCGCCGGTCGATGGTCTCGATCGTCTCCGCGACGCAGGCCACCTCCCAGAGCGAGGGCGTGCCGCCGCCGAAGTAGACCGACTCGACGCCGGTCGCCGGCCGCCCGTGTTCCCCGGCCCGGCGTTCCAGCTCGCGGGCGATCGCGGCGGCATACCGCCGGTGCGGGACCGTCTCCGCCACCACCGACGCGAAGTCGCAGTAGGGGCACTTCGAGAGGCAGTAGGGGAAGTGGACGTAGACGCCGAAGGCGGAGGGACGGGGCATGTCGGAGGGGAACCGCGGGGAGCCTTTGCCGCTTCCGGCTCTTACACCGATCCCTTCGCCGTCTCCAGCTCACGGACCCGGGCCGCGTAGCGGTCGACCTCCGTGCCCAGGAAGGCGTTCTCTTCCCGGAGATCCTCCAACTCCTCCCGGAGGCGCGCCAGCTCGCCCGTCGCGTCGCCGTCCCCGCGGGAGGCGAGGAGCCGATCCCGTTCCTCCTTGAGCTTCCGGGCGGCGACCTCGACCCGCTCCGTGCGCCGCTTCGCCGCCGCCAGCTCCCCCTCCTTCACCGCCAGGTCGTGAGCGAGGTTCGACAGCTCCGCCGCCAACTCGTCCTGCATGCGCTCGCGATCGGCCCGAACCTCCTCCAGCTCCCGGCGCAGCTCCTCGTCATCGACGCCGAATTCTGCGCCACTCCGCGTCGGCTCGCTCCTGGCGTCCGCCAGCTGCGCCGCCTCGGCCCGGGCCGCCTCCAGCTCCGCCCGCGCGGCCTCCACCTCCGCCCGCGCGGCCTCCAGCTCGTCCCGGAGCTGGCCGACCTCCCCGCTCGCCGCCTCCGCCTCGCCCCGGGCGACGATGGCGTCGATCTTCGCCGCCTCCGCTTCCGCCCGGGCGGCCTCCGCC
>JAEZJH010000213.1 GCA_023436385.1 Pseudomonadota bacterium | reverse complement strand
CCCGGCCGCGCCGTGGCGGGCACCGCCGCCTGGACGATCGCGGTGGCGGGGACGATGCTCCTCGTCGGCTGGCTCTCCGCCAAGGTGATCCCGGGGAAGGGCTCGGACTTCCTCCTCGAGCTCCCGCCGATCCGCCGGCCGCAGCTCGGGAACATCGCGGTGAAGACCGTGGCCCGGGTCGAGTGGTACCTCAAGGAGGCGTTGCCGCTCTTCCTGGTGGGCACGCTGATCCTCTGGATCTCCGACCGGATCGGCCTCCTCCCGCTGGTGGTCCGGGCGGTGGAGCCGGTGGTGGTGGGGATCCTCGGGCTGCCGGCGAAGGCCGGCGAGGCCTTCGTGATCGGCTTCCTCCGCCGGGACTTCGGCGCCGCCGGGCTCTACGCCCTCTTCGGCGAGGGGCTGCGCAACGGGACCCTGGGGGTGGCCGGGGAGATCCAGGTGGTCACCGCGATGGTGGTGATCACCCTGTTCGTCCCCTGTATCGCCAACTTCTTCATGATCGTGAAGGAGCGGGGCCTCCGCACCGGACTGGCGATGGCGGGCTTCATCTTCCCGTTCGCGGTGGTGGTCGGCGGTGTGGTGCGGGTGGTGATGACCTGGACGACGGGCGGGGGCGAATAAATGGAGACATGCCCGCTCTGCGGCGCGGTCTTCGACCCGGCGGGCCTGGGGTGCCGGCCCAGCTGCCCGATGGCCAAGGCCTGCTCGACGATCTGCTGCCCGAGCTGCGGCTATTCCTTTCCGCGGAGCGACACCGGCCTGGCCGGGCGGCTCGCCCGCTGGCTGAAGCGACACACCCCGGCGGATGACGGGGTCTCGAGGTGAGCGACCCGATGGAAGCTAGCGCGAACATCTTCGAGCGGGTCTTCGGGCTCCGGCGGACGGCCGACGGGCGGCGGTCCCTCGCCGACGTCCCCGCCCGGCGGCGGCTCCGGGTGGAGACGATCGAGGCGACGGATCCGGTCCGCTCCGACCGCCTGGCCTCGCTGGGGCTGGTCGCCGGCTGCGAGGTCTGGCTCCGGCAGCGGCATCCGGCCCTGGTCCTCGACGTGGGCGAGACCACCATCGCCGTCGACGGCGAGCTCGCCCGGACGATCCACGTCACCGTCCTCTGATTGCTGGACGGGTGACACGGAAGCGCCGCCGCCCCATGATGGGCGGGTGGATCTGCCCTCGCTCCGCCGATCGCTACCGCTCGCCGTCGCCACCCTGGCCGCGCTCCTCGTCGCGGCCGGCTGCCGCCGGACGCCGCTCCCCGAGCCGGTGAACCTGGTCCTCGCCCGGGCCGACACCGGTCGCCCGTACTCGTTCGCCGCCTCCCGGGGCGAAGCGACCGTCGTCTACTTCTTCTCCACCTGGTGCATCCCCTGCCAGGCGATGGAGTCCTCGGTCGCCGAGGTCGCCCGTCGCGGGAAGGCGGAGGGAATCGAGGTGGTCGCCGTCGCCCTCGACCTCGAGGGTCGGCGCACGGTGGCACCGTACGTGTGGGGCACCGACCCGCCGTACCCGGTGGTGATCGGCGGCGGCGCGGTGGCCCGGGGCGAGAGCGCGTTCGGCAAGATCCCCGAGCTCCCGGCGGTGATCGTCCTCGACGGCGAGGGGCGGCCCTCGTCGGCGCTCGTCGGCCTCGTCCCGCCGGACGACCTCCTCCGGCGGGCCCGCGAGGTCCGCGATCGGTAGGCCTATCGCCGATCGAAGCGGTTGGGGGCCGATCGACCCGACCGGCTTCCCACAGGCGCCGACTTGGCCCCGGTCACCGGGGGCGGGTAGGTTCCGGCCAGGAACCCGGCCCATGTCCCGACGCAAGCTCCTCCTCCTCCTGATCGCCGCCGGCCTCGCCGGACTCCACCTCGTCCTCGATCCCGAGGGCCTGCCGAAGACCCTCCGGCTCCGGACCGATTGCGAGACGCTGGAGGCGGCCAACGGCAAGCTCGAGGCGGAGAACGAGCGGCTCCGCCGGGAGTTCCGGGCCCTCGCCGCCGATCCGGCGGAGCTGGAGCGGGCGGCGCGGGAGGAGCTGGGGCTGATCCGGCCGGGAGAGGTGGTGCTCCGCCTGGAGGACGGCGATGGCCCTGGCTCCCCGTAGGTTCCGGCGCCTCGCCGTCCTGCTCGCGCCCTGGGCGGTGATCGTCCCGACGGCGGTGGCGGCGGCGACGGGCTGGATCGATCTCGCCCGTCTTGGCCTCGGGCCGGCGCTCCTCCTGATCGCGGTCCTCGCGGCGCTGGGGTGGCTCGGCTACCGCACCATGAAGGCCGGGGCGGTGGGGCGGGAGCTGACCTTCCGCGAGGAGGTCGAGGTCGGCGCGCTCCTGGTGGTCGCCGGCTTCGTGGTGGCGAGCCCCGGCGGGCCCGACGGCCCGCTCTTTCCCGCGGTCTACGTGCTGATGGCCTTCCTGGTCGCGTTTCTCTCGCGACCGGTGGGGATCGCCCTCACCGCCGGGGCGATCGCCCTCGACCTCTCCCGCTTCGCCCTGCAGGCGCAGCTGGGCGATCGCCTGGCGGTGGCGCTCTCCCACGCCGCGTTCCTCGCCATCTTCGCCGCGCTCTACCGCGTCGTCCTCGCCGCCCAGGTGGCCAGCGGCCGGGCGCGGGAGACCCTGGCGATTCGCGAGCGGCAGCGGGAGGTCGAGGCCCGGGCCCGGGAGTACCGGCTGGTGGCCGGCAACTCGGGCCCCGACGCCGACGACGGCAAGTGGGTGACGGCGGCAGTCCGGGAGGTCGAGGAGGCGATGGGCAACGCCCTGGAGGTCGCCGCCTGCGCCCTGAAGACCCACGCCGTGGCGGCCTACCTGCTCCGCGACGACGACCGGGTGCTCCGGCTCCAGGACTGCCGCACCGACGCCGACGACATCGTCGGGGACCTCGACGCCCGGGAGGGCCTCCTCGGCGCCGCGGTGAAGCGGGCCCGGCCGATGCGGCTCCATGGCGCCCTCAAGGGCGTCACCTGGTATGGCGAGGCGAAGCCGGTCGGCGCGGTGCTGGTGGTGCCGCTCCTCGACCGTCGCGGCGCCGGCACCGGCCGGGAGGACGAGGGGATCCTCCGCGGCGTGCTGGTGGCCGACCGCCTCGCCCCCGAGCCCTTCTCCGACGACGACGAGCGGCTCCTCGTGGCCACCGCCCGCGAGGTGCTCCGGGCGATGGATATCGAGCGGGTGATGGGCTACATCCGCA
>JAEZJH010000174.1 GCA_023436385.1 Pseudomonadota bacterium | reverse complement strand
GACCGGGAGGGGGTTCTTTGGGCGACGAAGCCCGGCTGCGTCTGGCCGGGACGGGTTCTGGGGATGCTGCGGCGCGGATGGGAGGATGTGTTCGATCTTGAAATCGGCACATTTCTACCGTCGGTCGCCTACCTCGCCGAGTCGATCAGCACCCCCGGCTCCAGAAGCTCGATCGAGCCGGCGTCCGCATCGAGACGGCAGTTCACGCCGATCGGCAGGGTGGTCATCGGCGCGGTGTGGCCGAGGTCGACGCCGCTGAGAATCGGAAACTCGTAGCCTTTCGTGACCTCGAGCACCAGCTCCTCCAGCGAGAACGGCGCGCCCTCGCGATCGAGGTGCTCCGGCTTGCCCACCACCAGGCCAGCGATGCGGTCGAAGACGCCGTGCAGCCTCAGCATGCTCAGGCATCGCTCGATCCGCGTCAGCCCCTTCAAGCTGTCCTCGATGAAGAAGACCACCCCGTCGACCGCCGGGAAAAAACTGGTTCCGATGAACCCCTGCATGGTGTTGAGGTTGCCGCCGACGAGGGGGCCGATCGCCGAACCGGGACGGACACACCGCCACGGCTGGTTCGGAACCATCCGGCGCGGCCGAGATTTCCAGGCCTCCGTGCGCCAGTCCAACACCCGCTCCTCCGTCCACTCGGCAGGTCGCGGCAGCGCCCCGACCCGTCCCTCGCAGAGGATGTGGCGGAACTCAGAGACAGTAAATTCCAGCGGGCGAGGGTATTCGCCGAAGGAGGGAACGACCGCGGGCCCATAGAACGTCACCAGGCCCGTCTTCGCGGTCATCCCGAGCAGCACGGCGGAGAAGTCGCTGTACCCGACGACGATCTTCGGGTCGCGCACCACCGCGTCGTAGTCGAGGTACGGGAGAAGCGAGTTGCTGTTCCAACCGCCGATCGCGCTGATGATGCAGCGTACCTCCGGGTCGCGGAGGAACCCATTCAACTCGTCGGCCCGCTCGCGAATCGTACCCGATCGGTACCCCTGGCACTTGCGCGCGCAGGGCCCGACCCGGACCCGGAAGCCCAGTTCCTCGAGCCGACGCACGCCGAGGTGGAACTTCTCCTCGAACAACACCGGCGCCGGCCCCGAGGGCGTAACCACGGCCACGGAATCACCGGGCCGGAGAGCAGGGGGGCGAATCGGCGTGCACATGGGATCCCGAGGTCGCGAGGGTTTCCGGCACGATCGCCCGGCGGCGGGACCGATGCAAGACAGAAACCATCGATTCAGCGCGAAGGCCGGCGTCTTGAAGGACCCGGCTACGTTTCGTGTCGCGACTCGCCGCTGCGAAAGAAGGTCGCTCCCACGCTTTGACGCCATCCCTAGGTCATTCCGTGGAAGGCGTGGAAGTCACGATGGTCAAGGTGGTGTCGTCGCGGGTGGCTCTGCCGCCTCACGCACGCGCAGAGACACCAACACGCCCCAAAATAAAGAAACAGCTCTCCGCGGTAGGATACAACCATGAAACGGCGGGCGGCGGCGGAACAGGTACCGATGAGTTACTCGAGGGTCGGCGGGGCGCGCCTCGGCGCCGGACGGCCGAGGACTCGCGACCCCGGTGTCTCGCACGAAACCCGGCCGGTGTTGTCGGGGCGCGAACCTGTGCACGTCACCCTGAGGTTGCTCGACCACGTCTACCACCTCCGGTCCGGGCGATGCTTCGAGGTGGTTCGCGAGGCCTTTGTCGGGATCTCCGAGCGACCCGACTTCCGGGTGGTCGGGCTCAGCACCCAGGAGCGGCACCTGCACCTGAACGCCGAACCCGAGAGCGTGCAGGCGCTGGCGCGGGGGATGCAGGCCCTGAAGATTCGCCTCGCCCAGGGGCTCAACCGCGTGATGGCTCGGCAGGGGAAGGTCTTTGCGGAGAGGTACCACACGCATGTGTGTGCAACGCCGGCGGAGTCCCTGGCGGCCATCGCCTATGTTAGAAGCAATACGGCGAAGCATGCCACCCAGGTCGGACGCAAGTTCCCCGCCGGCTACGTCGATCCCTACACCGTCGGCTACTTCGGCGACGAGGTGCTCCTCCCCCCGGGAACGGAACGAATGGTCTCTCCGCCCGAGACCTGGCTTCTCCGCGTCGGGTGGCGACTCGCCGCGGGGGACGTGTTCCCGCGCCCGACCCGCTGGCCGAACCGGGCAGCCAGCACGGGTCACGAGGTGGCGCAGTTGGGTCTGTTTGCCGCGTGGACGGAGCGGACGATCGTAGGGGCGGACGACCCGAAGCGATCTTCGAAGCGGGGGGCGATGTCCCGGGTACTCCCGTTATCGGGAGGGCAGCGGGGCTCCTGCGCACGTCTCACCGGCGGGAGTCCTGCCCGGCGTTGACGGAGTCCGGGCAGCGCGCGATGTTCCGAGAGCCATTCGACGAAGCGGACGATTGGTCGCGAGGGGGAACCACGATGCGCGCGTCAAAGCCGGATCGACCGCAGACGTTGGCTCTGGTCCTGGCCGCGCTGACACTCGCCTGCGGAGTGAGTGCGGCCGGCGGAGTGGGTGACGGGAAGGGCGGAACGGGCGGCGGAGGGGGTGACGGGGAGGGTGGAACGGGCGGAGGAACCGGGACGGTCTGCGAGTTCGAGCCCGGGTACATCTGCGTCTACATGTGCGGCTCGGACCATTTCACCGGACCGGAGTGCCGCGACGGCGAGTGGACCTGCCCGGAGATGGAACTCGCGGGCGGCACGACGCCGACGTTTCCCTCGTCCGACTGCCCGCCGGAGACCTGCTGGGGAGTGCCCCTTCCCGCGGAGGTCTGCCGGGACGGGCAGTGGACCTGCGAGCCGGCCGACCGGCACTTCGCGGACTGCCCGCCGATGATCTGCGCCTCGTGTGCCGGCTTTCCGGCCGAGGGCCTGGAGCGCGAGGGCTGCCGCTGCACGTGCGAGGCGACCGGACAGGAGGTCCGCTGCGTCTCCTCTTCCGGCGGGTGACGGAGGACCGCACGTCCCGACGAGGAGAACGCACCCCGAGGAGAACCTGGCCGAGTCGACGCACCGGCCGTTCCTGGCGACGCGAGTGTTCTCAGGTGAATTCGGCACATGTCTCGCCCCGCGGGATCCCGCCGACCTCCGCGGGAGACCTCGTCCTCGCGCTTCCTCGGGCGACCGATTCCCCACATCGGCCTCCGCTCCCAGGCCTCCCGCCCCCTCCCCGCCGGGTGGTGCGATCGCCCGCCCGGTGCTAGGAGGCCGGGCGGCGGCGCACCCTGACCGCCGGGAGGCCCGCACCGATGCCCGAACTCGACCTCGTCCAGGACCTCGCCATCGTCCTCCTCTGCGCCGGGGCGGCGGCGTGGATTTGCCAGCGCCTGGGCGTCTCCGTGGTGGTCGGGTACCTGCTGGCGGGCATCCTGGTCGGGCCGTTCACGCTGCCGACGCCGCTGGTCCACCAGGTCGAGAACGTCCACCACCTGGCCAACCTGGGCCTGATCTTCGTGATGTTCTTCGTGGGGCTGGAGCTGAGCCTGCCGCGGCTCCAGGCGCTGGGGGTACCGGCGTTGGCGGCCACCGCGATCACCGCGCTGATCGTCCTCACCGTCTCGCGGTTCACCGCCAGCGAGCTGGGGCTGGGGCTCACCGGCGGGCTCTTTCTGGGCGGGATCCTCGTCGTCTCCAGCTCGGCGATCATCGACAAGGTCCTCACGGAGATCGACGCCCGGCACGCGCCGGCGGGGCAACTGGCGATGGGGATCACCGTCCTCGAGGACATCGTGGCGGTGGTGATGCTCGCCATCCTCGGCTCCCTCGCCGCCGCCAGCGCCCACGAGGCCCCGCCGATCCCGGCGATCCTCGGATCGATGGGGGCCTTCATCCTGATCGTCCTCGTGGTCGCGCTCCTGGTCGTGCCCCGGACCCTCCGGGCGATGCGGCGGAGCGCGAGCCTCGACGTGCGGCTGGTGCTGATGGCGGGGATCCTCCTGGCGATGGCCTGGATCGCCGCCCGGGCCGGCTACTCGATCGCCCTGGGCGCGTTTCTTCTCGGCAGCGCCCTGGGCGGAACCCAGCACAAGCCGGGCCTCGAGCATGCCTTCGCGCCGGTTCGGGACCTGTTCGCCGCGATCTTCTTCGTCTCCATGGGCATGCTCTTCGACGTCGGGATCGTCGCCGACGCCTGGCCCTGGGTGCTGGCGCTCACCGCCTTCGCGCTGGTGGTGCGGAGCCTGGCCGCCACCGTTGGTCTGGTGCTGGTGGGCCAGCCGGTGGGGTACGGCGCGCAGGTCGGGCTCTCGCTTCTCCCGCTCGGCGAGTTCAGCTTCGTGATCGCCCAGCTCGGCGTCGCCTCCGGCCTGATGCCGCCGGCGTTCTACCCGGCGACGGTGGGCGCGGCGCTGATCACCACCCTCCTCAGCCCGGCGCTGATCCGCCGCGGTCCGGCGGTGGGGGAGTGGCTGACCGCTCACGAGCCCCGGATCCTCCGTGCCTGGCGGACCTTCCTGGAGAACGCCGCCGCCTCGTTCCGGCGCCGGGGCCAGGAGCGGCCGCTGGCCAAGCTGATCGGCGGCCAGGCGCTGCGCCTGGGCCTCGAGGCGACGGTGGTGGTGAGCGCCGTGGCCTGCTCGCGGCTCGTCTACGACGAGCTGGTCGCCGCGGTCGCCGGCCACCCGCTCGCGCACCTCCTGCCGCCGATCTCCTGGGCGGTGTTCGGCGGCTTTCTCCTCGTCCCGCTCCTCGCCCTGTGGCGCGGCCTGGGGGCGCTGGGGATGATGCTGGGCGAGACCATGGGGGAGGGCGGCGGCCCGGCATCGCGGATGGCCCCGCTGGTGGCCCGCGCCACGCAGGTCGGCGGGGCGATCGCGGTGCTGCTCCTCTGCGCGGCCTTCCTGCCGGTGCAGGCGGCGCGGCCGTGGGTGCTCCTGGTGATCGGCGCCGCCGGCGTGGCGCTGGCGTTCCTCCTGCGGCCGCACCTGATCCGCTGGTTCGCCCAGGCCCAGGTCGAGCTCCGGGAGAACCTCGCCGCCGCCCCGACCATCTCCCCGGGCGCCGCCGCCCGCACCCGGCCGATCCTCCAGGCACCGTTCGGCCTCAAGGTCCGCGAGCACACCCTGAAGGACCTCAGCCCCGCCGCCGGCGAGAGGGTGGCCGACACCGCGCTCCGCCAGCGCTTCGGCTGCACCCTCGCCGGCATCGATCGGCAGGGGCTCACCCTCTCCGCGCCGGGAGCCGACGTCACCCTCTTTCCGAACGACCGGCTCCTCCTCGTCGGCACGCCGGAGCAGCTCGACCGGGCAGAGGAATGGCTCGACTCCGAGGCCCCCCGGCGCCGCGGCGGCTACGAGGAGCTGACCACCGACCAGGTGCAGGTGACCGACGGGGCGCCGTACGCCGGGAAGACGCTCCGGGAGCTGGCGGTGGCGAGCCGCTTCGGCGTTCAGGTCCTGGGGGGGAGCCGCGAGGGCCGCCCGCTGGACGTCGCCTCCGGCGAGGTGGCGATCGAGCCGGGCGACTGGCTCTTCGTGCTCGGCTCCGACCGGCAGAACCGGGCGTTTCGCGAGTGGCTCGCCTCCGGGGCCGAGTAGCCGCGCCTACAGCAACCGC
>JAEZJH010000164.1 GCA_023436385.1 Pseudomonadota bacterium | reverse complement strand
GCGCCGGGATGGGACCCGCATTCCCGTTGAGCTCGAGGCCCGGCTGGTCCGGGCGGAGGGCGGCCGGGTCCTCGGGGCGCTGGAGACCCTGGTCGACGTCACCCCGCTGGTGCGCCTCGAGGAGCGGGTGGCCTCGCTCCGGGACGAGGCGGCGGCGCGGCTTCGCTTCCGGGGCCTGGTGGGCCGGCACCCCTCGATGCTCCGGCTCGAGGACGTGGTGGAGCTCGCCGCCCGGAGCGGCCTCCCGGTGCTGATCCGGGGCGAGACCGGCACCGGCAAGGAGCTGGTGGCCCGGGCCGTTCACGAGGGCAGCGACCGGAAGGACGGGCCGTTCGTGCGCGTCGCCTGTGCCGGCACCTCCGAGCGGCTCCTCGCCAGCGAGCTGTTCGGCCACGTGCGTGGCGCCTTCCCCGGGGCGGTGGCCGATCGCCAGGGCCGCCTCGAGTTGGCCGACGGCGGCACCGTCTTCCTCGACGAGATCGCCGACCTCCCGCCGGCGCTGCAGACCAAGCTCCTCCACGTGCTGGAGACCGGGGCGATCGAGCGGCAGGGCGGCTCCCGGCCGGTGCCGGTCAACCTGCGGATCGTCGCCGCCACCCACCAGGATCTCCCCGCCCTCGCCGAGCGGGGCCGCTTCCGCCGCGACCTCTACTACCGGCTGGCGGCGCTCCCGGTGGAGGTGCCGCCGCTCCGGGAGCGGGCCAGCGACGTGCCGCTCCTCGTCGAGCACTTCCTCACCCGGCTCAACCGGTCGCTGGGCCGGACCATCGCCGGCGTCTCGCCCGAGGCGATGAACCGGCTGGTCGCCTACCGCTGGCCCGGCAACGTCCGGGAGCTCGAGCACGCGATCGAGTACGCGGTGGTGCTCACCCGCGGTGAACGGATCGAGGCGACGGCGCTGCCGCCCGCGCTGGGCGATCCGCCGGCGCCAGCTCCGGACTTCGTCCCGCGGCCGCCCCGGCCGACCGCCGACGCCGACCGGATCCTCGAGGCGCTGGCCCGCTCCGGCGGCAACCGCACCCTGGCGGCGAGGCTGCTCGGCGTCTCCCGGGTCACGCTCTGGAAGTGGATGCGGAACCTCGGCCTCCATCCGTAGGAGGGAGGCCGGGGCCGTGGTTCCGCCGGCACCTACCCGGCCTATCGCGCCGGCAGATCGACCGTGAGCTGGCGGACCGCGCGGATCGCGGTGGGATCGCCGGAGACCCGGGCCGCGTGCTCGACCAGGCCGGTGACCTCCTCGTCGGAGAGCGGGCGGTCGAGGACCGAGAGATCGTAGGCGATCCCGTACCGGGGGAAGTCCCGGTGCTGGGAGCCGAGGTTGGAGATCCCGGCCTGGTAGATCGCGTCATCGACCGCCTTCTTGGTGCCGCGGACGTCGGAGTGGACCACCGCCAGGATGTGCGGCGAGAGCGTCTCCCCGGCGACGTCGATCCGGTGGCGCGGCGCGAAGACGCAGTCGCGGACCGTGCCCTGGTGGCCGAGGTGCCGGGCGGTGGTGGCGATCGTCTCGGCGATCCGCGGCTGGGCCTCCGCGGTGGAGGCGCCGATGTGCGGCGTGCAGTGGATCCGCGGCTCGTCGCGGTAGGGGTTCTCCCAGCCCGGCCCGCCCTTCCGCGGCTCCTCCGGATAGACGTCGACGTAGGCGGTGCGGATCTTCCCCTCCTTCACCGCGGCGAGGAGATCCGCCGGCTCGTGGAGGAAGCCGCGGCCGGCGTTGACGAAGAGCCGGAGCGGGCTCGGGCCCCGCCGGGAGCCGAGGGCGAAGAGGTGCTCGCGCTTGACGATCCCCGCGTTCGAGCGGCCGTGGTGATCCTCGGCGGAGAGGTGCAGGGTCACCGCGTCGGACTCCTCGAACAGCTCGAGGAGCGAGCCGGCGAGGCGCCAGTCCATCGCCTTCCCCACCTCCTGGGCCACCTCGTGGTTGTCGTGGAAGAGGACCTGCATCCCCAGCGACTGGCCGAGCCGGGCCACCTGCTTGCCGATGTTGCCCAGGCCCACCACGCCCAGGGTCTTCCCCTGGAGCTCATGGCGTCCCTCCGCGCCCTTCGCCCAGACGCCGGCGCGGCTGGTCTCGTAGGTCTCGGGGAGGAGCCGGGCGCCGTTCACCAGCTCGCCGATCACCAGCTCCGCCACCGAGCGCCCGTTCGAGCGCGGGTCGTTCATCACCAGGACGCCGCGGCCGGCACAGGCCGGCTTGTCCACCGAGTCGTCGCCGATGCAGCAGAGCATCACCGCGAACAGCTCCGGCGCGGCGTCGAGGACCTTCGCCGTCACCGGCGCTTGGCTCCGCTTGAAGAGCAGGTGGTAGCCGCCGCCCTCGAGGAGCCGGACCAGGCCGGCCTCGTCGGGCACGGCGTCGACGCGCGTCGCCTCGATCCCCGCCTCCGCCAGGAGCCGGTCGAGGGACGGATGGGGCTTCTCCACCACCAGGGCGCGGGCCAGCCGGCCGCGGTGGATCCGGGGGTAAAACGCCATGGGTTGCCTCCCGGGCGCGCGACGGGCGCGTCTCCTCGAGACTACGCGCGGTGGCGGGGGGCCGGGAGGGTGCCGCCCCGCGGCCGGCGCCCCGGAACGGGCCGGACGCCCGTCGGGAGGGAGGGACCGTTTCGATGGACATCGAACCGGATCTTGACGGGGACCCGGGCGCCGGGCTAGGAACCGCTTCCATGAGCGTCGAAACAAAATCTTCCGCGCTGGATCTCGAGGCGCGGATCGGGGTGCTCAAGGCGCTGGCCGATCGGTCGCGGATCGCGCTGGTGAACGCGCTCCTCGAGCGGCCCCACTGTGCCGAGGAGCTGGCGGAGCGGCTGAAGCTGGCGCCGTCCACCGTCTCCTTCCACCTGCGGAAGCTGGAGGAGGCGCGCCTCGTCACCAAGGAGCGGACCCAGTACTACCTGGTCTACCGCCCCCGCGCCGAGCTGCTCGCGCTGCGGCTCCAGGACCTGGTGGCCTCGCCGGCCGCCGACGGCAGCCCGGAGAAGAAGCGGCTCGAGCGATCCCGGGAGCGGGTGATCCGCGCCCACTTCCGGGGGCGGGAGCTGCTCCACCTCCCCAAGCGGTGGAAGGACCGCCGGATCGTCCTCGAAGAGCTGCTCGACGCCTTCGAGCCCGGCCGCGAGTACCCCGAGGCGCAGGTGGACGAACGGCTCCGGGCCCGCTTCCCGGACTACTGCACCCTGCGTCGGCTCCTCGTCGACGAGGGCTACCTGGCGCGGAAGGGCGGGATCTACCGCCTCGTCGCCGGAAAGGAGGGCAAGCCGGTGGAACCGAAGCCAAAGCAGGCCGCGAAGCGGTCGGAGCAGATCCGCGCCTACAAGGAGACGCCCCTCGAGGCCGGCGTCTATCGGATCGTTTGCCGGGAGAACGGCAAGACGTTCCTGGGCAGCGCCAAGAACCTCCGGGGTCCGCTCAACCGACACAAGTTCATGCTCTCCATCGGCATGCATCCGATCCGGACGCTGCAGGAGGACTTCGCCCGCTACGGCGCCGACGCCTTCAGCTTCGAGGTGGTGGCCAAGGTGGAGCGGAAGGACGAGCCGGGCTTCGACGCCGACCTCGCCCTCGAGCGCCTCGAGCGGGAGTGGGTGGCGAAGACGGAGCCCTTCGGCCCCCGGGGCTACAACGTCGACCGCGACCTCCGGAAGCTGATCGTCGCGCCGCCTCGTTAACGCTGGCAGCGGGGGCAGAAGCAGGTCGAGCGGCCGCCCTGGACGATCCGCTCGAGCGGATGCCGGCAGCGGGGACAGGGGGCGTTCCCGCGATCGTAGACCAGGAACGGATTGGGCCCGCCCTCGTCGATGTACTCGAGCTCCGGATCCTCCTGGGCCGCCAGGGTGAAGGCGATCGACTCCTCGATCGCCTTCACCAGCGCCCGGAGCTCGCGGCGGGTCAGCTCCCGGGCCGGCCGGCGCGGGTCGATCCGCGCCCGAAACAGCGCCTCGGCCGCCTGGATGTTTCCAATTCCGGCCAGCACCGTCTGGTCGAGGAGCGCCACCTTCACGCTCCGGGCGGTGCGGGCGAGGCGGGCGCCGAGGTCGGCGGGATCGAGGCCGTCGACCAGGGGATCGGGGCCGAGGCCGGCGATCTCCGGCAGCTCCCGCAGCGCGCCGGCGTCGGCGAGGGCGATCCGCCCGAACATCCGCGGATCGTCGTAGAGCACCCGCTCGCCCCGGGAGAGGAGGAGCCGGGCCCGCACGTGGCGCGGGTCGGCCTCCCCGGCCCGCCGCAGCACCCACTTGCCGCTCATCCCCAGGTGCGCGAGGACGCCGACGTCCCGGTCGAAGGCGAGCAGCAGGTACTTGCCCTTGCGGTCGATCGCCCGGAGCTTCCGGCCGGCGAGCGCCGTGGCGAACGCCGCCGGGTCGCCACCCCGAAACACGCGTGACGGCGGCGCCTCCACGCCCGCGATGGTCCGCCCGAGGAGCCACCGCTCCAGGCTCCGCCGCGCGAACTCGACCTCCGGCAACTCGGGCATCCCTCTCCCCTACTCCCGGCACCTCGGGCTTCCCGCGGGACACTCCACCCGCGTCTCTTCGCCCGACGCCGGGTGCATCCTGTGCACCACGCCGGGCGACGGGGCAAGGACGACATCCGGCGGTCTTTCCCTCCCTGGAACGCCGCGACGGCTCGCGCCCGGAGGCGGCGGCGACCACTCCGGGCTTCGCGAAAGCCGCGGCTGCCGCTATCTTCCGGCCATGCGCATCTACCTGGTCCGACACGGCGAGGCGGTCCCCTCCGGCTATGCACACGACGGCGATCGGCCCCTCACCGACGAGGGTCGCGCCCGGGTGAAGCGGACCGCGGCGGTCTGGACCGCCGCCGGTGAACCGGCGCCGGAGCTGTGGCTGGTCTCCCCGCTGGTGCGGGCGGTGCAGACGGCGGAGCTGTACCTGGCCGCGTTTGGCCAGAACGGCCCGGTGGCCACCAGCCGGACCCTCGAGCCGGCCGGCCGGCTCTACGGGGTGATCGAGCTGGTCGACCGCTTCTCCGCCTCGCGGAAGGCGATCGCCCTGGTGGGCCACCAGCCGCTGCTCGGGGAGATCGCCGCTCAACTTCTGGGGATCGGCGCGCTCCCGGGTCCGATCGAGCCCGGCGGCGTCCTCGCGGTCGATCTCGACGCCGCCGAGAACCCGGGCCGCTTCGCCTTCTACCTCGAGCCCGCCAAGGCCGGACAGGACGCGCGGATCTCCGGGACGATGGGCTGAGCCGCCGCGCTGTGTGGTCTAGGCGTTTCCCGAAGCGAACGAGACCACGGCGTCGAGGAGCACCTTCAGGCCCCAGCGGAAGCCGTCGAGGGGAATCCGCTCGTTGGCGTTGTGGTACAGCTCCGCGAACTTCACCGGCGGCTCCTCGGGGAGACGGAGCGGGGTGAAGCCGTACCAGACGGTGCCGTTCTTCGCGAAGGCGAAGGCGTCGGTGTATCCGGGGATCATGTAGGGCACCGGCACGCCCTCCGGATCCGCCCGCCGGATCGCGCCGGACAGGGCCGCAAACAACGGCGTGTCCGAGCGGGCCTCGAGGGGCGGCAACGACCGGATCACCTCCAGCTCCACCTCGCTCCCCAGGACCGCCCGCAGCTCCTCGAAGAGCGCGGCGCCGTCGTCGCCCGGGAGGATCCGGGCGTCGAGGTCCGCCTCGGCGACCGAGGGGATCACGTTGAGCCGATCTCCGGCCCGGAGGATGGTCGGCGTCGCGGTGTTGGCCAGCACCGCATGGAGGGTCCGGGCCAGGGCGCGATCCGGCAGCCGGGCCAGGATCCGGGGCGCCAGCGCGGGCCTGAGCAGGGCCTTCATCGCCAGCTTCCTGGTGCGGCCCAGGTGCCGGGCGGTGGCCTCGACGAACGCCCGGGTGGTCCGCGGCGCGTGGAACGGGAGCTGGGTGGCGGTGAGCCGGGCCAACGCCGTCGCCAGCCGCCCCACCGCGGAGTCCTCCCGCGGCATCGAGCCGTGGCCCGACTCCCCGCGGGTCCGGGCCCGGATCCACACCGCCCCCTTCTGCGCCACCTGGATCGGATAGAAGCGCGTCCCGCCCATCGGCAGCGTGAAGCCGCCGATCTCGCCGAGGGCGAACTCGGCCCGGACCAGGTGCGGGTGGTTGGCCATCAGCCACTCGGAACCCCATGTGCAACCCGCCTCCTCGTCGGCCACCAGCACCAGGAGCACGTCCCGGGCGAGGCGCCGCCCGGAGCGGGCCAGGGTGCGGAGCACGGTGACCCCGGCGGCGGCGTGGTGCTTCATGTCCACCGCGCCCCGCCCCCAGAGGAAGCCGTCGTGGATCTCCGCGCCGAACGGCGGATGCAGCCAGCCGTCGCCGGCCGGGACCACGTCGAGGTGGGCGGTGATCATCAGCGGGGGCTTGGTGCCCGCTCCCGCCCACCGGCAGAGGAGGTTGGTGCGGCCCGGCGCGCCCTCGAGGAGGACCGGGTCGACGCCCTCCCGCCGCAGCGCTTCCGCACACCGCTCC
>JAEZJH010000143.1 GCA_023436385.1 Pseudomonadota bacterium | reverse complement strand
TCGCTCTCCCTGGTGCTGGTCCTCCTCGCCTTCGCGGCGCTGCCGCAGGTGGGGATCGACCTCCGGCCCCGGGGGAAGAAGCTCCTGCACGGACTCTTCGGCCTTTCGGCGGGCCTGCTCCTCGCCGCGCTCACCCTCGCCGCCGGAGGCCTCCCGGCAGCCGATCCGGCGGGACGGGAGCAGTACGCCCGGGCCCTCCCCGACGCCCACGGCGGGGACGCGGTCAACGTGATCCTGGTGGACTTCCGCGGCGGCGACACCCTGGGCGAGGTCGCCGTCCTCGCCATCGCCGCCCTGGGGGCGCTGGTGCTCCTCACCGGCGTGCGCGCCTCCCCGCCGCCCCGGCCTCCCGAGTCCCCGATCCTGCGGCGCGCGGTCCGGGGGCTCCTCCCCGGCGCCATGGTCTTCGCCCTCTACCTCCTGGTCCGCGGGCACGACGCCCCGGGGGGCGGGTTCATCGCCGGGCTGGTGATCTCCCTCGCCTTCGCCCTCGAGGGGATCGCTCTGGGCGGCGTCGGGCTCCGCCGCCGGTTCTGGGGCCGATCCTTCGGCGCCCTGGCCGCGGGCCTGGGGCTGTCGACCGTGGCCGCCTCGCTCGCCCTGGCGGCCGGCAAGCCCTTCTTCACCCACTTCAGCGCCGGGTCGTCCCCGGCCGACGGGCCGGTGTTCACCACCACCCTCCTCTTCGAGCTCGGGGTGCTCCTGATCGTCGTCGCCACCACCTCGGTGTTCGCCTCGATGTTCCGGGGGAGAAGCGAGACATGATCGCCTTCGCCGCCGCTTGTGTCGCCATCCTGGTGGGAGCGGGCGTGTATCTGCTCCTCGGCCGGAACCTCCAGCGGGTCGTGTTCGGATTCTTGCTCACCAGCAACGGCGTCAACCTGATGGTCCTCGCCAGCACGCCGCCCCCGCCCGGCGCCAGCGCCCCCATCGCCGGCCTCGGCCCGCCGGTGGCCGATCCCCTGCCCCAGGCCTTCCTCCTCACCGCCATCGTCATCGGCCTGGCGGCCTCGCTCTTCCTCCTCGCCCTGGCGGTGCGGGCCTACCGGCAAACCGGCAGCGATTGTCTCGACGAGCCGCGCTGAAGCGAGCCCATGGAGAACCTCGTCGCCGCCCCGGTCCTCGTCTCCCTGGCCACCGCCATCGCCCTCGTCCCGCTCTCCGGGAGGGCCCGGGGAATGGTCTCGATCGCCGGCGGCGTGCTGGCGCTCGGGACGGCGACGGCGCTCCTGGGGATCGTGGCCGGCGGCCGGATCCTGGTCCTGCCGCTCGGCGGCTGGGGCCCCGGGATCGGGATCGTCTGGGTGGCCGATCGCCTGGCGGCGGCGATGTTGCTCGCCGCCCTCTGTGTGGGCGTGGCGGTCCTCTCCTGTGTGTCGTCGGGTTGGCTCCGGAAGACCCCGTCGCGCTTCCTCCACCCGCTCTTGCATCTCCAGCTCGCCGGGGTCGCCGGCGCCCTCCTCACCGGCGACTTCTTCAACCTCTTCGTCTTCTACGAGGTGACGCTCCTCGCCTCCTTCGCCCTGATCGTCTCCGGCGAAGGCGAGCAGGTGCTGGCGCGGACCATCCCCTACGTGCTGGTCAACCTGGTCGCCAGCGCGGTCTTCCTCGCCGCCCTGGGGGTCCTCTACGGCGTCGCCGGCACGGTCAACATGGCGGAGGTGGCGGTGCGCCTCCCGGCCGAGGCGGCGCCCCTCCGGATCGCCACCGGCCTGCTCCTGGCGGTCTTCGCGGTGAAGGCGGGGTTGGTTCCCTTTTTCGTCTGGCTGCCCGATGCGTATCCGGCGGCGCCGCTCACCCTCACCGCCCTCTTCGCCGGGCTCCTCACCAAGGTCGGGGTCTACACGCTGTTTCGCGCCACCCCGCTCCTCTTCGCCCCCGGCGATCCGGTCTACCCCGGCCTCCTCTGGATCGGGGCGGCGACGATGGCGGTCGGGGTGATCGGGGCCCTGGGACGCTCCACGCTCCGGGGGATCCTCTCCTTCCACATCGTCAGCCAGGTCGGCTACATGGCCTTCGGGCTCGGCCTCGGCACCCCCGCGGCGCTGGCCGCGGCGCTCCTCTTCGCCCTGCACAACATGCTGGTGAAGCCGGCGCTGATCCTCGCCGGCGGCGTGGCGGAGCGGCTGGGGGGCACCGGGGAGCTGAAGGAACTGGGCGGCCTCTCGCGGCGGCCCTGGACGGCGGCGGCGTTCTTCGTCCCGGCGATGGCCCTGGCCGGCCTGCCCCCGCTTTCCGGTTTCTGGGGGAAGTTCCTGCTGATCCGGGCGGGCTTCGCCGCCGGCGAGTGGCTCGCCACCGCGGTGGCGATCGCCGTGAGCCTCCTCACCCTGGCCTCGATGCTGAAGATCTGGAGCGCCGTCTACTGGAGCGGAGGGGACGAGCCGCCGCCGCTCCCCGGAGGTCCGGAGCGGCGCCTCCTCGGCTCCGCCCTCGGCCTGGCGATCCTCGCGGTGGCCTTCGGCCTCGCCATCGCCCCGCTCCTCTCCTTCGCCGAGGCGGCGGCCCGGGGGGTGTTTCCTTCCGACGCGTACGTCGAGGCGGTGCTGGGGAGGAGCCGATGATCCCCGCCGCCGCCCGGCCCGCCCGGATCTCGCCGCTGGGATTCCTGGCCCTCCACCTGCTCCTCGCGCTCCTCTGGGCGGCGCTGTGGGGCTTTAGCGGGACCCTCTTCGCGGCGGGCCTCCTGGTCGGACTCCTCGCCCTGGGGATCGGCTCCCGCTCGCTGGGCAGCGGCGTCTACCTCCGCTCCCTGGCCGCGTCGGCGCTCCTTCTCGGCTACTTCGTGGTCGACCTGGTGATCTCCAACCTGGAGCTGGCCCGGGACATCCTCCGCCGCCGGCCCCGCTTCGCCCCGGCGATCCTGGGCTTCGACGTCAGCGCCCTGGGGGCGCTCCACACCGTGCTCCTGGTCAGCCTGATCTCGCTCACCCCGGGATCGGTGTGCGTCGATCTCGACGCCCCGGAGCGGACCCTCTTCGTCCACACCCTCTACGCCCGCGACGAGCGCGAGGCCCGGGGGAAGGTGCGGCGCTACATCGCCCTCCTGCGCGCCATGGCCGGGGCCCCGCCGAAGCGAACTCCGAAGCTGCCGGGAGGGAAACCGTGAACGCGGTCGGTCTCGCCGTCTATCTCTTCGGGCTGGTGGCGATCGGCGCCGGGCTGGTGCTGGCCGCGATCCGGGTGCTCCGCGGTCCCTCCGACTTCGACCGGGCCGTGGCCCTGGACGCGATCTTCCTCCAGTGCGTCGCCCTGGTGCTGCTCTGGTCGTTGTGGGAGCGGACCACCGTCTACTACGAGCTGGCGCTGATCCTGGCCCTCCTCGGCTTCATCGTCACCATGGCGGTGGCGCGCTACCTCGGGGAGCGACATGCTCGCGAGCGCCGTTGAATACACGCTGATCGGTGTCGGCTCCTTCTTTCTCTTCGTCGCCGGGCTGGGCGTGTTTCGGCTGCGCGATTTCTTCGAGCGCATCCACGCGCCGACCAAGGCCAGCACCCTGGGCCTGATCTCCCTGTTCGGCGCGACGGTGGCGTCGCTGGGCGGCGAGACCGCCACCAAGGCGCTCCTCGCCGTCGTCCTCATCGCCGCCACCAACCCGGTGGGCACCCACTACCTGGCCCGGACCGCCCACCGGTGCGGGATCCGTCCCCGCGGCCCGGGGATCCGCGACGACTACGCCGCGCGCCGGGAGGGCGAAGGACCGGGCTAGCGGGAGGTCCCGCCCGCGGGCTCCGGGGCGACCAGCTCCAGGGCCCCGGCGGCGTCCCGGAGCTCCGGGGCAATCGCGCCGACGGCGTCCGGATCGCCCACCGCCCAGCCCTCCAGGGTGACGTCGTCCCGGACGAAGAAGGCGACGTAGCCCTGCACCTCGGCGCCGCCGATGGCGCCGTGGACGGCGGCCACCCGGGCGACGTCGAAGCCGGGCCGCCGGACCACCTCGAGGGAGTCGAGCTCGAGGTCCACCGGCGCGTCGTGGAGCGAGGCGTCGATCAGCTCCTCGAGCGCCCGGGGGTCGCCGGCCACCAGGGCGCCGTCGGTCCGGAAGATCAGTAGGTCGACGCCGCTGTACGGGTCGACGACGCCGGCCTCCGCGGAGGGGACGAAGCGCGCCAGGTACTCGGGACGGTAGGCGCGCCAACGGCCGGGACGGAGGGCGATCCGGTAGTCGCCGGACGGGCCGGCGACCGCGGCCACCGGCCGTCCCTGGTAGCGGTTGCCGAACTCCAACTCCCCCACCGGAAACCAGAGGTCGGCTGCCGCCACCCAGGCGTCGGCGGAGAGGAGGAGCGCCACCGGCACCAGCGCGATGCGGAGCACCGCCCGGAGCCCGGGCCAGGCGGGCCGGGAGAGGAGGACGAAGGCGGGCACCACGAAGAGCGCCGCCCGGAGGCCGCCGGCGACGTCGCCGTACTCGAGGGCGTTCCAGGTGGCCACCGCCAGCATCGCCACCAGGCGCAGCCGGGTCGCCGGCACCGCGCCGCGGACCCCGAGGGCGAGGCCCGCGGCGAGGAGGAGATCGATCGGCGCCGCGCCGATCGTCGGGGGCAGCTCCCGGAGCGCGTCGCCGGCGGCGATCGCCAGGGTGACCAGGCCGTTGGCGAGGAAGAAGCCGGCGACCAGCCGGAGATCCGGGACCGGCCGGGGCCGGGGCAGACCCCACCACTCCGCGGGCGCGGGGTTCTGGGCGGGGATCGCCTCCGGCTGCATCGGTCCTCCGGCGAAAGGCCGGCAGCATACACGCCGCCGGTGCCGGGGCGCGAGCGACCGATCAGGCGAGCGCCCCCCGGACCTCCTCCGGCACCGGGCAGGAGCGGAAGTCGGGGAGGGAGACGAAGGCGTGGACCAGGTGCCCGGAGGCGTGGAGCCGCTCCGGATCGTCGGCGCCGCGGATCCGGTAGCGCGTGGTGATCGAGGTGGCGCCGAACTCCACCCGGGCCAGCTCGACGACGACCCGATCGCCGAAGCGCATCGGCCGCCGGTAGTCGGCCTCGGCGTGGACCAGCGGCGAGGCCCAGCGCCCGGCGGCGAGGACCTCCGGGAACCGGATCCCGCGGTCGGCCAGGCCGGCGAAGAAGGCGTCGTGGAACAGGTCGAAGACCCGGGCGAAGAAGAGGATCCCCGCGGCGTCCACGTCCTGGAACCGGATCTCCACGGGGTGTTCGTAGAGGGGCGCGCTCATGCGGGCGGGATACTACGCCGTCGCGGCGCGACCGTCTCCACCCCGTACTTCTTCAGCTTGCCCTGGAGCGTGGTGGGCTTCAGGCCGAGGAGCGCCGCCGCGCCGGTCGGACCGTAGACCCGGCCCTCGCAGGCGTCGAGGGCCCGGGCGAGCAGCTCGCGCATCTCCGTCTCCCACTCCCGCGGCGCGCCCGCCGGGGCGACGGCGAGCGGCGTGGACGCCTTCGCCGGCGCCGCGCCGGGCAGCTCGGGGAGGAGCAGCGTCGGACCGGGGCTGAGGATCAGCGCCCGCTGCAGGAAGTTCTCCAGCTCGCGGACGTTGCCCGGCCAGTCCTGGGCCTCGAGCGCCCGGTAGGCGGCCTCCGGCACCTCGGGCGGCTTCCGGTGCATCGCCGCCGCGTGCTTGGTCAGGAACCACTGCGCCAGCGGCCGGACGTCCTCGCGCCGCTCCCGGAGCGGCGGCAGGAGGACCGGGAATACATTCAAGCGATAATAGAGATCCTCCCGGAAGGTGCCGGCCCGGACCATCGCCTCGAGGTCGCGGTTGGTGGCGGCCACCACCCGGACGTCGACGCGCACCGGCTCCGTGCCGCCCACCCGCTGCACCTCCTTCTCCTGCAGCACCCGGAGGAGCCGCACCTGCACCGGCGGCGGCGCGTCGCCCACCTCGTCGAGGAAGATGGTCCCGCCCTCGGCCTGCTCAAACTTTCCCGCCTTCCGCCGGGTGGCGCCGGTGAACGCGCCCTTCTCGTGGCCGAACAGCTCGCTCTCGATCAAGGTCTCCGGGATCGCCCCCAGGTTGACGGCGACGAAGGGCGCGCCGAACCGCGGGCCGAAGTCGTGCACCGCCCGGGCCAGGCCCTCCTTGCCGGTCCCGGTCTCGCCGCGGATCAGCACGGTGGTGTCGGAAGGCGCCACCAGCTTCACCCGGTCCATCACCAGGCGCATCGCCGGACTCTCGGCGACGTAGCGCGCGTCACGGCGGATCTGCCGGAGTTCCTCCCGGAGGGCCGCGTTCTCCCGATCGAGGAGCCGGTTCAGCCGCCGCACCTCCTCCACCATCAGGCTGTTGTGGAGCGCGATGGCGGTGAGCCGGGAGAGCTGGCTCGCGGTGGAGAGGCAGCACTGCATCAGCCCCTCCTGTGGCACGTGGGCGATGTTCAGGGTGCCCAGCACCGCGTCCTCGAAGAGGAGCGGGAAACAGGCCAGCGAGCCGTAGCCCAGGCGCGCGAGCAACGCCTCCTCGCGGAAGCGCGGCCGGGTCGCGTCGAGCCCCTCGAGGACGAAGGCCTGCCGCCCGACGATCGCGCGGCCCGTCGCCGAGCCCTCGAGCGGCATCCGGTTGCCGGGGACCTGCCCCGGGTTCAGGGGGTCGTGGACCAGCACCGTCTCGACCCGGGTCGGATCGTCGGCGGCGATCCGGTTCAGCGCCACTCGCGTCGCGCCGAAGTGGCGGCGGAGGAGGCGCCCGGTCCGCTCGAGGACCGCCTGGAGATCGACGGTGGTGAGGATGGCGGCGATGCCTTCCTCGATGATGCCGGGGCCGTGATCGTCGCCGTGAAGGACGGGGAGCTTTTCACCCATAGTTCGGTTCTCTACCCAAATACCGGTGCGGGCGCCACCTTTATTTCGGTGCGCAGAAACCGCAGTCTGCCGCAACCTACTGGATTTCCGTTGGTTCTCCGCTGGCACGGCTCGTGCTCAGGGGCCGGCTCAAGAACGGAACCCCCGATTCCACGGAGACTCACATGGACCCCATCGAAGCCCTGATGACCGAGCATCGCCTGATCGAGCGGACCCTCGACGCCCTGGAGGTGCTGGCCGCCTCCCTGGCCCGCGGCGAGCCGGCGGACCGCGCCGAGGTGGCCCGCTTCGCCCGCTTCTTCGCGGAGTTCGCCGACGCCCACCACCACGGCAAGGAGGAGGACCTCCTCTTCGCGGCGATGGTCGAGGCCGGCTTCCCCCGGGAGTCCGGGCCGATCGCGGTGATGCTCCACGAGCACGGCGTCGGCCGGCAGGCGGTGGGCGTGCTCCGGCGGGTGGGCGCGGGCGAAGGCGAGCTTGCCGCGGCGGAGCGGTCCGACGTGGTGGAGGCGGCCACCACCTACGCGGCGATGCTCCGGGCCCACATCCGCAAGGAGGACCGGATCCTCTACCCGATGGCGGAGAGCCACCTCCCCGAGGAGGCCTTCGCCAACCTGCGGGCGGCGTTCGCGCGCTTCGAGGCGGAGCGCGGCGGCGGCCTCGAGGGGCTCCTCGCCCTGGCGGAGGAGCTCCACGCCGCCCACCGCGCCGGCGGGGCCGACGCGGAGCCGGCCTCCTTCAAGCTGAACACCAAGGTCGGCCACGGGCACGGCGACGGCCACGGCGGCTGCTGCGGCTGCGGCCACTAGCGCCGGCACTTTCCGAAACATGTCTCGTTTTTGAGCCGGGCGGACGTCGCCCGGCTCCTCCCCCCTTGCATCCCGGACCCCTCCCATGAAGAACCATCGCAACCTGGCGATCGTCCTCTTCGTCATCGTCGCCGGCTTCACGGTCCTGCTCTTCGGCGGCGCCCGTATCGACGAATACAAGCCGCCCATCCCCGCCCGCGTCGTCGACGCCGGCGGCCAGGTGGTGTTCACCCACGACGACGTGATCGACGGCCAGAAGTACTACCTGGCCCGCGGCGGCCAGAACATCGGCTCGATCTGGGGCCACGGGGCGATGCTCGGCCCCGACTGGTCGGCCGACGCGCTCCACCGCACCGCGCTGATCGCCGCCGGCCTCCACGCCGGCAAGTCGCCGAAGGAGGCGGTCCGCTTCACCGACGCCGACCTCGAGGCCCTCGAGGCAGGCGAGCGGGGCCGGGTCGAGGCCAAGGTCCGCGAGGAGCTGAAGCAGAACCGCTACGACGCCGCCACCGACACCCTCACCCTCTCGCCGGCCCAGAGCGTCGCGGTGGCGGAGCTGGCCCGGGTCTACACGGCGCTCTGGCAGCAGGGCTCGGACGAGATCTCGCTCCCGGCCAACATGGTCGACGGCCCGGTGAACGGACGGAAGCTGAGCGCCTTCTTCTTCTGGACCTCGTGGGCCGCCGGCACCAACCGCCCCGACGCCGACTTCAGCTACACCGCCAACTGGCCCTTCGATCGCCTGGCCGGCAACGGCCCCCTGGGCAGCTCGCTGATCTGGTCGATCGTCTCGGTGGTCCTCCTCCTCCTCGGCATCGGCGCCGCGCTCTACTACTACCTCCGGAACCGCGACCACGATCCGGCGCCCCTCGCGCTCACCCCGCTCGCCCAGCCCACCCCGACGCCGTCCCAGCGCGCCACCCTCCCCTACTTCCTGATCGCCCTGGTGCTGTTCGTGCTGCAGATCGGCCTGGGCTCGCTCACCGCCCACTTCCAGGTGGAGGGCAACAAGCTCTTCGGCTTGGATATCAGCGGCGTGATGCCCTACGCGGCGAGCCGCACCTGGCACCTGCAGCTGGCGGTGTTCTGGATCGCCACCTGCTGGCTGGCCACCGGCCTCTTCATCGGCCCGGCGGTCTCCGGCCACGAGCCGAAGGGCCAGAAGACCTGGACCCTGGTGCTCTTCGGCGCGCTGGTGGTGGTGGTGGTCGGCTCGCTGGTCGGCACCCTGCTCTCCGTCCTCGGCCGGTTCGGCGGCGACGGCTTCCTCTGGGGCCACCAGGGGTACGAGTACATCGAGCTGGGCCGCGTCTGGCAGGTCGGCCTGATCGTCGGGATGCTGCTCTGGCTCGCCCTGGTGTATCGGGCGATCAAGCCGACCCTGAAGGCGGAGAACGACAAGGGCGGCCTCACCCACCTGCTCCTCTACGCGTCGGTGTCGATCCCGCTCTTCTACTCGATGGGTCTCTTCTACACCTCGGGCACCCACATCTCGAACGCCGACTACTGGCGCTGGTGGGTGGTGCACCTCTGGGTGGAGAACTTCTTCGAGGTCTTCGCCACCGTCGCCCTCGCCTTCGTCCTCGCCCGGATCGGCGCGGTCCGGCAGGCCAACGCCACCCGGGCGGTCTACTTCAGCATCGCCATGTATCTGGGCTCGGGGATCATCGGCACCTTCCACCACCTCTACTTCACCGGCACCCCGCTGTTCATCACCGCCCTGGGCGCCACCTTCTCCGCCCTGGAGATCGTGCCCCTCACCCTGCTCGGCTTCGAGGTGCACGAGAACCTGAAGCTGGCGCGGGTGGAGAACGGCACCTCGCCCTACCGCTGGCCGCTCTACTTCTTCGTGGCGGTGGCGTTCTGGAACCTGGTGGGCGCCGGCGTCTTCGGCTTCCTGATCAACCCGCCGATCGTGCTGTATTACGTGCAGGGCCTGAACACGACCCCCATCCACAGCCACGGCGCGCTCTTCGGCGTCTACGGCTTCCTGGCCATCGCCCTGATGCTCTTCTCCGTGCGACACATCGTCCGCAAGGAGGCCTGGAACGACAAGCTGCTGAAGTACGCGTTCTGGGGCCTGAACGGCGGCCTCGCCGGGATGATGGCGCTGAGCCTGATCCCCGCCGGCTTCTACCAGTTCGTCGAGGCGATGAAGCACGGCACCTGGTGGGCCCGGAGCCCGGCGGTGATGAACTCGGAGTTCATGCAGACGGTCACCTGGCTCCGGATGTTCCCGGACCTGGTGTTCGCCGCCGGCGCCCTCTCCCTGGTGGCCTTCCTGGTCCTGGCGATTTGGAAGGACTACGCCCTCCGCCGGGCCGGTGGTGCCGTCGTGGAACTGCCGGCCGCCGAGCCGGGAGCCGCCGCGGCGATCCGGAAGGCCGCAAACTCGGGCCGGTGAAGTAAGCTGCCCCGCCGGAGGGCGGCGCTCCCGCCCTCCGGCACCGCACCCATGGGAGACATCCGATGACCACGAAGCATCGCGGCCTCCTCCCCGCCCAGGCCCACGCCCTCGCCAACCTCGTCGAATACGCCCCGGGCTCGGTGGTGAGCCGCACCCTCGGCCAGAGCCCCGGCGGCTCGTTGACCGCCTTCGCCTTCGACGCCGGCCAGGCCCTCTCCGAGCACACCGCGCCGTTCGACGCCTTCGTCCAGGTCCTCGACGGCACCGTCACCCTGACCATCGGCGGGATCCCGGTCACCGTGCAGCCCGGCGAGATCGCCCTGATGCCCGCCGGCGTGCCCCACGCCGTCTCCGGCCCGGGCCGCTTCAAGATGCTGCTCACCATGATCCGCGACTGAGGCCGGTCGGCCTGCCGCCACCCGGCGGGGCTCCCGCCCCGTCGGTGATTCGGAGCTTGCGGCAGGGCCCTCCCCCTGGAATAGGCTGCCCGGTCCGGGCGTTTCACAGCGCTCGACCGTCCGTCATCCAGGAGGAGAACCAGGCCGATGAGATCCCTGCTCGCCGCGGTCGTCCTCGCGGCCGCGTTTCCGGTCCTCGCGCAGGAGCCCCAGCCCGCGCCCGCGCCGGAGGCGAAGGCCGCCGAGGTCGTCCAGATCCCCTTCGAGAAGTACCGCCTGCCGAACGGCCTCGAGGTGATCCTCTCCGAGGACCACCGGCTCCCGGTGGTGGCGGTCAACGTCTGGTACCACGTGGGCGCGTTCCACGAGCAGCCCGGACGCACCGGCTTCGCGCACCTCTTCGAACACATGATGTTCCAGGGGTCGCGGAACGTCGGCGACGACCAGCACCTCTCGATGCTCGAGCAGCTGGGCGCCACCGGGCTGAACGGCACCACCAGCTTCGATCGCACCAACTACTTCGAGACCGTGCCCACCCATCACCTCGAGACCGCCCTCTGGCTCGAGAGCGATCGGATGGGCTTCCTCCTCGACAAGGTCACGCCGGAGAGCCTGGAGACCCAGCGGCAGGTGGTGATGAACGAGCGCCGCCAGAGCATCGAGACGGCGCCGTACGGCCTCGCCGAGGAGAAGGCCTGGCAGGCGCTGTTCCCGCTGCCGCACCCGTACCACGGGGCGGTGATCGGCTCGATGGCCGATCTCCAGGCGGCCAGCCTCGCCGACGTCGAGAACTTCTTCCGCCGCTGGTACGCGCCCTCGAACGCCACCCTGACCATCGTCGGCGACTTCGATCCGAAGACGATCCGGGGGCTGGTGGAGAAGTACTTCGGCTCCCTGCCCTCCTCGCCGAAGCCGGCGGTGCCGGAGGTGGCCAAGGTCGGGGTGGAACGGGAGACGGTGATCCGCCACGACGAGCCGGTGGCCTCGCTCCCCAAGCTCTTCGTGATGTGGCACACGCCGACGATCTTCGCCGACGGCGACGCCACCGCCGACGTCCTCGCCAGCGTCCTCTCCTCGGGGAAGTCGAGCCGGCTCGACCGGCGGCTCGTCTACGAGAAGCAGCTGGCCCAGAGCGTTGCCGCCTACCAGCAGAGCCTGGGCTCGCAGTCGGTGTTCGCCATCGAGGCGATCGCCCGACCCGGCGTCTCCACCGACAAGCTCCTCGCGGAGATCGACGCGGTCCTCGACGAGGTCCGGGAGAAGGGCGTGACCGCGGAGGAGGTGCGGCGCTCGCGAAACAAGATCGAGACCGGCCTCGTCTCCGGCCTCCAGTCGGTGGGCGGCTTCGGCGGCAAGGCCAACCTGCTCCAGACCTACAACCACTACCTGGGCGATCCCGGCTTCGTCGGCGCGGATCTCGCCCGCTACGACGCGGTGACGCCGGCGATGGTCCAGGCGCTCGCCCAGGACAGCCTGGCCAAGGACAAGCGGGTGGTGCTCCACGCCGTGCCGCCGTCCGCGAAGGGGGCGAAGTGATGAACCGCATTCTTCTCGCCTCGGCCCTCGCCTTCGCCGTGGGCGCCTGTGCCACCGCCCCGGCCCCGAAGCCCGAGACGCCGGAGGTCCCGGTCGACCCGGAGGCCTTCCGCGCCACCGCGCCCGAACCCGGCGAGGTGCCGGAGCTGGTGACCCCGAAGTTCCAGAAGGTCGTCCTCGACAACGGCCTCCAGGTGATCGTCTCCGAGCGCCACGACCTGCCGATCGTCTCGGTGGACGTCGCCTTCGCGGCCGGCGCCGCCGACGACCCCCGGGGCAAGGCCGGCCTCGCCGAGCTGACCTACGCGCTCCTCCTCGAGGGGACGCAGAAGCGCGACGCCCTCTCCCTCGACACCGCCTTCGCCGATCTCGGGGCCCAGGCCGGGGTGGCGGTCACCCCCGACGGCGCGCTGGTCGGGACCCAGGTCCTGGCCCGGAACCTCGAGGAGGCGACCGCCCTCCTCGCCGAGGTGGCGCGGCGGCCGCGGTTCGCCGCCGCGGACTTCGAGCGGCGGCAGAAGCAGCAGCTCTCCAACCTGGCGCTGATGGTGGGGAACCCGCGGTTCCTGGCGAGCGAGGCGTTTTCCGCCACCGTCTTCGGCGAGGACCATCCCTACGGACACCCGAGCTCCGGCACGCCGGAGACGGTGGGCCGGCTCGCCCTCGCCGACGCGAAGAAGTTCTACGAGACCAACGTCGGCCCGGCCGCCGCCGCGGTGATCTTCGCCGGCGACGTGACCATGGAGCGCGCCCAGGAGCTGGCCCGGGCCTACTTCGGCGACTGGAAGGGCACCGCCAAGCCCGCGCCCCGGCCGGCGGCAGCGGCGGTCGCCGCCCGGAGGAACGTGGTCCTGGTCCCGAAGCCGGGGCTCAACCAGACGGTGATCATGATGGGCCGGCCGGCGCTTCAGGCCGGCGCTCCCGAGGAGTTCGCCCTCGACCTGGCCACCCAGGTGTTCGGCGGCTTCTTCGGGAGCCGGCTCAACATGAACCTCCGGGAGGCTCACGGCTACACCTACGGCGCGGGCGCCTACGTCGATCCGCGGCGCGGGGTGGGGCCGCTGGTCACCTCGTCGGCGGTCCGGGGCGACGCCACCGCCGCCTCGGTGCAGGAGTTCCTCAACGAGCTGAACGGCCTCAAGTCCCGGCCGATCACCAAGGAGGAGCTGGAGGCGGCGCGGGAGGGCCAGATCCGCTCGCTGCCCGGTTCGTTCGAGACGGTGAGCGGCCTGGGGCAGGCGGCCGCGGATCTGTACTGGAAGGAGCTGCCCCTCGACCGCTACGAGCAGCTGGTCAAGGGCTACGAGGAGGCCGACGCCAAGACGGTGCAGCGGATCGCCGAGCAGTACTTCGATCCGACCCGGCTGCAGCTGGTGCTGGTGGGCGACCCCGACCTGGTGAACATGCAACTCCCCGCCCTCGGCCTGGGCGAGGTGACCATTCGGGAGCCGCTCTCCGTCGCGGCCCCGGCGAAGAAGCCGGCGCCGAAGAAGCCGGCTCCGAAGAAGCCGGCGCCGCGGAAGTAGGCGCCGGGGTCCCCGGAGGTCCCGCCCGCGATCGGGCGGGACCTCCTCGTGTTTTCGAGGCCTGGCCGCCCTCGCCGGCACCGGGCCACGGGCCGGGCCCCTTCTCGAGCGTTCGCGCACGGCCGGCCACCGGGAGCCGGCCGTGCTCGTTCCTGCGCCGGCCCCGCGGACCGCGGTGCCGGATGCGGCGGGCCGTGGCCAGCTTGAACGTCCGGGCCGGAACCCGCGCCGGGGTGGGGCATCGGGTCCGCCGGAGGCCACCATGGACAAGCTGCGGAAGAGCGAGGAGGAGTGGCAGCGGGAGCTGACGCCGGAGCAGTACCGGGTCACCCGGCAGTGCGGCACCGAGCCCCCCTTCACCGGAATCTATTGGGACCACCACGAGCCGGGCCTCTACCGGTGCGTGGCCTGCAAGCTGCCGCTCTTCCGGTCGGACACCAAGTACGAATCCGGCTCCGGTTGGCCGAGCTTCTGGGCTCCGGCCGACCCGGCGAATATCGAGACCCGCACCGACTCGAGCCACGGGATGATCCGTACCGAGCTTCGCTGCGCCCGCTGCGGCGCGCACCTGGGCCACGTCTTCCCCGACGGCCCGCGGCCCACCGGCGAGCGCTATTGCATCAACTCCGCCTCGCTCGACTTCGAGCGCCAGTCCGGGTAGCCGACCGTGGGCTACGACGCGGTGGTGGTCGGCGCCGGGCCCAACGGCCTCGCCGCCGCCATCGTCCTCGCCAGGGCCGGGCTCGGGGTGCTGGTCCGGGAGGCCGCGACCGAGCCGGGTGGCGGCGCCCGCACCGAGGAGCGGACCCTCCCGGGCTTCCGCCACGACGTCTGCTCCGCGATCCACCCGCTGGGGATCGCCTCGCCGGTGTTCCGGAGCTTCGAGCTGGAACGGCACGGGCTCTCCTGGGTGAATCCCCCCATCCCCCTGGCCCATCCCCTCGACGACGGGAGCGCGGCGATCCTCGCCCGCGATCCCGAGGAGACCGGCTTCTCCTTCGGCGACGAACGCGACGCGCGGGCCTGGGCGCACCTCTTCGGCCCGGTGGCCGCGGGCTTCGAGACGCTGGTGGGGGAGTGGCTGGGCCCCCTCCGGCGAACGGCACACCCCGTTGCGTTAGCGCGGTTCGGCCTCTCCGCCCTGCGCTCGGTGGAGAAGGTGGCCCGGCGGTTTCGGGGCCCCGGAGCCCGGGCGCTCTTCGCCGGCCTCGCCGCCCACGCGGCGTTGCCGTTCGATCGACCGCCCGGCGCCGGGTTCGGTCTGGTCCTGGGCGGTGCCGGCCACGCCGTGGGCTGGCCGTTTCCCGCTGGCGGCGCCGGCAAGATCGCCGCCGCGCTGGTCGCCGCGCTCCGGGAGGCCGGCGGGACGCTCGAGACCTCCGCGCCGGTCCGTGCCCTCGACCAGCTCCCGCCCTCCCGCGCGGTGCTCTTCGATCTCACCCCGCGGCAGGTCCTCGCCATCGCCGGCGATCGCTTCCCCTTCTTCTACCGGCGGCGTCTCGCCCGCTACCGGTACGGTCCCGGCGCCTTCAAGCTCGACTGGGCTCTCGACGGCCCCATCCCCTGGATCGCCGAGGCCTGCCGCCGGACCGGCACGGTGCACCTGGGCGGCTCGTACGAGGCGATCGCCGCCGCCGAGCGGCTTCCCTGGGAGGGCCGCACCGCCTCCGAGCCCTTCGTGATCCTCTCGCAGCACACGCTCTTCGATCCGACCCGGGCGCCGGCGGGAAAGCACACCGCCTGGGCCTACTGCCACGTCCCCCACGCCTCCGCGGTCGACATGACGGAGCGGATCGAGGCGCAGGTGGAGCGCTACGCCCCCGGCTTCCGCGACCGCATCCTCGCCCGGAGCGCGATGTCGCCCGCCGACTTCGAGCGGCACGACGAGAACCTGGTGGGCGGCGACGTCAACGGCGGCGCGCAGGACCTGCCGCAGCTGTTCGCCCGGCCGGCGCCGCGGCTCGACCCCTACGCCACGCCGGTCCCCGGCCTCTTCCTCTGCTCCTCGTCGACGCCTCCGGGCGGCGGCGTCCACGGGCTCCCGGGAGCGCTCGCCGCCGCCTCGTGTCTCGCCCGCGTTTTCGGAGCGACGTCCCGCGGCGGTTGAACGGAGCGGGCGAGCTGGGGAAGGATGGACCGACCCGGAGGCCCCATGCGTCCCTTTTCGACCGCGCTGGTCCTCGCCGTGCTCGGCTTCGGCTGCAACGCCTCGGAGGCCGGCTACCACGGCCCCGCCGCCGGCTGCGAGGCCGGCGCCTTCTGCGCGGGGATCGAGGTGCGGGGCCGATTCAACGCCATCCACGGTTTCCTGCGGTCCGGCGAGGTGGTCGCCTACCGAAACCCCGGGCCCGACGGCACCGCCGCGGCCTGGTTGTCGACCCCGGACGCCGAGCTGGAGATCGCCCCGCGGGTGGTGCGGTCCAGCACCCGGCTGCAGGCGGACGGCGCGGCGGTCGTGGCCGTTCCCCGGGGCGAGGACGCGGAGCAGTACGACGAGCCGCTGTTCGGCGGCCGGATCGACCTCCGGCGCTGGACGCCGGGGAACGAAGCGCCGCTCCTCGCCGCGGACGTCATCCCCGGCTCCTGGGACCTCTCCCCGACAGGCGAGTGGCTCTGGACCGTGGAGGGCCGTAGCCCGACGATGCCCTACGGCAACTGCGGCCTCGAGGTCCTCCGCAACCTGCGCGACGGCCGCACGGAGACCCTCGAGGACGAGTGCGTCTCCCGGGCCTGGACCGCCCGCTTCACGCCCGACGGCCGGGCCCTCACCGCCGCCGGCCCGGTGCTCCACGTCGACCTCGAGACCGGCGCCCGGACGCCGGCCGATCCCGCCTGGAGGCTCGATATCTGGTTTCGGGATTCCCGCTTCCTCTTCCTCGACGAGAACCTCGCGCCGGAGCCGTGGAACATCCAGCTCCGGCTGCTCCGGGCCGACGATCTCGTCGAGCTCCTCCACGTCGAGTCGGCGGTGCTTACCGGGGCGAGGGCCGTCTCGCCCGACGGCGCCTGGTTCGCCTACGAGGCGACCACCGATCCCTCGACCTACAACCAGCTGACCTTCGTCAACCTCGAGGACGGCCGCGGCTGGAGCTCCGGGCCGCGGGGGGTGGTGGACACCCACGTGGCGTTCTCGCCTGCCGGCCGCTTCGCGGCCTATCTCCTCTGGAGCGACCTCGACCTCTCCGACCTGGTGCTGGTGGATCTCGAGACCGGCACCCACCGGGTCCTGGACTCTCTCGCCTCGCAGGCCCAGCCGCGCGGCGCCCCGGAGCGCACGCCGATCACCTTCGACGCGACCGGAAACCGGCTGGTCTACACCCGCGGCTCGCGGACGGAGACGGTCCGGAACGGCGAGCGGGAGCTGGTGATCGTCGACGTGGCGACTGGGACCACGCGCGCCCTGGCGCCGGCCGCCTCCTGCCGCGGCTGCGTGGCGCCGACCCTGCCCCTCTCCGCGGCCGTCTCGCCGGACCGCCGCTGGCTCGCCTGGATCTCGAACCCCGGGGAGCTCTACCTCCTCGACCTCCTCACCCCGGGCGACGGCGTCCGGATCTCCCTGGGGCGGGTCACCGACGTGGTGTTCGGCGACAGCGAGCTCGCCTGGATCTCCGACGGCTACCTCCTCGTCGCGCCGCTCGAGCGCTGACCACGTCTCATGCCGCATGGAGTCATCCGACACACCTGCCCCCGGCGGGGCGGCGCCATCCGGCGCCAGTACGGGGAGGATGTGGGCAAGCACCGCCCGCAACCGGGCCGACGAACGCCCATCCGGGCTTCCGGCGGCCGGAAGCGGACCACACCTTCCCGGCATGGAGTCCCCCGATGACCCCGACCGAGCGCGCGATCGAGAAGCTCCCGCCGCACCTGCGGCGCTACGTGGTCACCCAGGACGTCGCGGCCTACACGCCGCGGGACCACGCGGTCTGGCGCCACATCCTCCGCAAGCTCACCGCCCACCTGAAGGATCGCGCCCACGAGAGCTACCTCCGGGGCCTCGCCGCCACCGGCATCCACGTCGAGCGGATCCCCCGGCTCGACGAGATGAACGAGCGGCTCGCCGACTTCGGGTGGTCGGCGGTGGCCGTCCGCGGCTTCATCCCCCCGGCGGTGTTCACGGAGCTCCAGAGCCTGAAGGTGCTGGCGATCGCCTGCGACATCCGGAGCCACGAACACGTCGAATACACGCCGGCGCCGGACATCGTCCACGAGAGCGCCGGCCACGCGCCGATCCTCGCCGACCGCCGCTACGCCGACTACCTGCAGCGCTGCGGCGTGGTCGGCTGCAAGGCGATCGCCTCCGCCGAGGACGGGGCGCTGTTCCAGGCGATCCGGAACCTCAGCGTGGTGAAGGAGGATCCGGCCGCCACCCCGGAGGAGGTCTCCCTCGGGGAGGAGCGCCTCGCCGCGGCGGCGGCCAGCGCCCGGTATGTCTCCGAGAGCACCCGGGCCAGCCGGCTCTACTGGTGGACCGCCGAATACGGCCTGGTCGGCAAGCTCGACAGGCCGCGGATCTACGGCGCCGGCCTCCTCTCCTCGATCGGCGAGGCGCAGCACTGCCTCACCTCCGCGGTGCGGAAGATCCCGCTCTCGGTGGCCTGCACGGAGACCGCCTACGACATCACCCGGATGCAACCGCAGCTCTTCGTCGCCCGGGACTTCGATCACCTCTTCGAGATCCTCGAGGCGTTCGAGGCGCAGCTCGCGTGGAAGCGCGGCGGCGACTACGGGCTCGAGGAGGCGATCCGGTCCCGGAGCGTGAACCACCTGGGACTCGGCGACGGCCTCGAGCTGACCGGACGCGTGGTCTCCCGGGTCGACGGGACCAGGCCGGTGGGGCCGCGGCTCTTCTCCGCCTTCGCCCGCCTCGCCGGTCCGGTGCTGGTCTCCCGGAACGGCCGGGCGGAAGGCAAGCCGTGGATCGGCGACGCGCTGGTGGCCTTCGGCGACACGGAGCTTCCGGAGCATGGCCCCTTCGACCTGACGCTTTCCACCGGCCTCCGCCTCACCGGGTTCCGGGTGGGCGGCCACGAGGTGGTGCACCTCCGGGGCGAGCTCGGCGGGAAGCCCCTCGAGCTGCCGTCGTGGGCGCTGCTCTTCGTCGCCCCCGGGCTCCCCTCCGTCGCCGGCGGCCCCGCCGATCCCGGCGCCTGGGATCGCTGGTTCGGCGAGCTCGAGGCGTTCGGCCAGGGCGACGGCGAGGCCCGGGCCCAGGCCCACAAGGCGGCGGCCCTCCCCGACGATCTCGCCACCCTCTACTGGACCGTGCGCGAGCTCCGGGAGTCGGGGCGGGTCACTCCGGAACGGCTTCGGGCGCTGGCAAACGCGGCGGAGT
>JAEZJH010000123.1 GCA_023436385.1 Pseudomonadota bacterium | reverse complement strand
CGACGGGGTCGTCGCGGGCGGGATCCTGGTCCGGCTCGGCGAACTGCTCCGGGATCCGGCGGCGGCCTTCGGCGCCGCCGGGACGGCGGTGCCTACGGGATGCGGTCCGCCACCAGGCTGAAGGTGTGGTCGAACTCGGGCTCGGCGGGATTCTCGATGTCTCCCTCGGCGACCACCATCCCGGCCTTGCAGCCCTCGGCCCGCATCACGCCGGTCGGGTCGTGGGTGATCGGATCCCGCTCGTCGCTGAAGAAGGCGACATGCACCACGTACGGCTTCGACGGCTGGTTCACCGGCAGCCCGACGATCGGGCCCATCAGGCCGCTGAAGTCCCCCTGGAGGCCCGAGGTGGACACCAGGGTGGTGTGGTAGCCGACCACGTTGAGCGTGTCGTCGAGGCGATCGGTCGTACCGAAAATCCGATCGCAGTCCACCGGCTCGCCGAAGACGTCCAGCGGGTAGAAGATCCGGAGGTAGGCGGAGCGGACGCGGCCCTGGGAGCCCTTGACGTCGAACCCGACCAGCATCGTGCCCTGGCGGTACTCGCCGAACTCGTCCCGCTCGGCGACCGCGGTGCAGCCACCGGGGAGGCAGATCTGGTCGACCTTGTAGTAGCTGTCGTCCCCGCCGAGGCACTCGAGCTGCGTGCAATCGGCCTCCTGGCCGCCGCCGCCGTTCCCGCCGGTGCCGGGTTTGTGGCCGCCCTCGTTGTCCGAGCAGGCAGCCAGGGCGAGGAGGGCGGGGACGAGGATCCAGAAGGGCCGGGTCATGGGAGTTCTCCGGGGCTCGGCGGTTCGGACGGCACTGTAGACGAGGGGACGGGGTGCGACCAAGGGTCGCCGCGTCGTCCCTTCCATGTGCGCGGGCCCCGACCGGGATCGCCCCCTCGAAACGCCGGCCGGGGCGGCCAAGGGGGGAAGAACGTGCGGCGTTTCCTCGAGGGGTTCCTCGACGCCCGCCCGCCTTGACGGCGCGCGTTCAGGGGACGTGGGCGGGGATCGCCTCCTCCACGAACGGCCAGGCGTCCTCGTCGGCGGCGATCAGCCAGAAATTCGAGGCCTCGCGATCCTCGTAGACAAAGGCGAGGCCGCGGTTGGCGAACATCCGCATGAAGTCCGGCCAGCCGATCGGGGACTCGGCGGTGTATTCGTGATCGGCGAGGGCCAGCATCAAGGCGCCCTCGTCGTCCATCGCCGGCTTGGCGCCCCGGGACTCGGCCCAGTGGCGGACGACCCGGGGATCGTGGGTGAGCAAACGCATCGCGAGTCTCCTCGCGGATACAGTCGCCATCGAGGCGCCCGACCGCCATCGGCCGATCCCGGCTAATCGGCGATGGGGCCCTCCTCGCCGTCGCCCACACGACCGTCCCCGTCGTCGTCCCGGTGGAGCGAGAGCGCCGCCTCCACCGCCTCGTCGAAGGCGTCGAGCAGCTCCTCGTTCCGGTCGTCGTCGATGACGATCTCCCCGCCTTCCACGGCGGCGGAGTCGAGGTCGACGCCGGCGAGCCAGGCGGAGACGTCGAAGGCCACCACCACCGCCGCCTTGGCGCGGTTCAGGGTGAAGGAGGTGCCGTCCCGGCCCCGGAGGTCCAGCCGGCCGCCGAAGCGGGAGGCGATGGTGAAGGGGACGCCGTCGCCCCGGCGGCCGACCAGGACCACGGAACGACCGACCAAGGTGGGCGGCGCACCCGGGGCTCCTTCGCCCGGCGAGAGCTCGATCCGGACCCGGCAGTAACGGCCCTCCTCGCCCTCGAGTTCGAGTACCTCCGGACCTGCCGCCAGGTCGGCGACCACGGCGCCCAAATCGTATTCCCGCTCGCCGGGCCCGTCGCAGACCTCGCCCCGGACCAGCCGGATCCGGTCGACGGCGATCCAAGCCTGCTCGACCAGCGTGCCCTCGCCGAGATCGCCGGGGAGCCGCGCCACCTCCGGCGCGCCGGCGCGGACGGAGAGGCCCACCTGCAGGTCGGCGAAGAGCGGCGGGTTGCCGGTCTCGGTGCCGGACTGGACGCTGCAACCGAGGGCGAGGAGCAGGGCGAGGCCGGCACGGGCGCGGATCACGCTGGTTCTCCCTCCTCCCGCTCCCGCGAGAGGGGAAAGAGCTGGAAGTTCACCTGGACCACCTGCTCCGGAGCGCTCTCGAGGGCCGAAAGCTCGAGGAGCTCGCGGCGGAAGCGAGCGATTCGTTCCTTGAAGCGGGCGAGCCCGTTGGGGCCGAGACAGACGGTGAGGGAGGAGACGTCGCGTTCCGGCGCCGGGACCACGTCGATGGCGGCGGCGGCCCGCTCGATCATCGTCCGGTGGTAGGCCCGGAGGTGCACGTGCCGCGACTCGGGGCCGGTGGTGAGGAGCGCCTGCCCCTGCCGGAGCCGGCCCTCCTCGTCGCGGACGAGCAGCCCCAGGCGCTCGAGGGTGGCCAGGGCGTCGGCCGCCTCGCCGGACGTGATCGCCGGCAACAGCTGCCGGGCGATCCAGGCCGGGTCGTCCCGGAAGTCGCGGCGAGCGGCGAGCTCCCGGATCGCCGGCAGGTACCAAAGCGAGTGGTACGCCGCGTGGGCCAGCTCCAGCTTCTGTGCGGACCGGTAGCGGCGAAAGCTCGATAGCTTCGCGTAGCTCTCGCCCCGCTCGTCGGCGGTCCGGGCCTGGTTGAAGGAGACCAGGGCCTGGAAGAAGGCGGCGGCATCGCCGGTGAGACCGCACGCCGTGGCGAACCGCTCCGCCATCTCCGCGCTCAGGTTCCGCTCCCGGTCCATCACCAGTTTCAGGTAGTTCGGCGAGCCGAGGCCGGCGCGCAGCGAGAAGGCGCGGAAGGAGAAGCCGCGGCCCCGGGCCTTCTGCGCCGCGTAGTAGTCGCGGAGGAAGGCCCGGTAGTCGAGGTAGCCGTAGACGTCGAGCGGCGGCGCCATGCATACCAACGTGGCCCCGGAGCGGCGGGAAGTCCACCGCCGCCGCACCCCCAAAGCGGGCAGTGACATCTGGAAAGAGCCGAAAAAGACGGGATCTGGCGCGGGTCCGGGAAGGGCCGGAGGAGTCGCTCCGTATACTGGGCGTATGCGGTATCAGCCTCGCTCGCGTTGCCGCGCCGCCCGCACGCCCGCACGTTCCCGGTGGCGCCGCACGGAGATAGCGGCGCGCGAGGGGGCGACGATGCACGCGATGGTTCGGAAGGCGGTGCCGGTGATCGTGGCGGCGGGATGGCTCGCGGCCTGCGGGCACGACGGGGGGGACGATCACGGCGGGCGACGCCGGGACGATCGGGTGGACCGGGGCGCGATCCGGGGCGCGCTGACGAGCTGCTACACCACGGAGAACGCGCTGGTCTGCCGGGAGGAGGAGGTCGAGACGGAGCACGGCC
>JAEZJH010000102.1 GCA_023436385.1 Pseudomonadota bacterium | reverse complement strand
CCGAAATCCAGGCGGAGCAGCTCCGCGGCTTCTTGCGGACCTATGCCAGCCTCCCCGCACGTCCGGGTGCCCGGGCACCGGAGCTGGCCCGGAAACTCCTGGGGAGTTTCGGCTTCACGGTGCCGGCCGCTCCCCGGGGCCTCCGCACCTCGCACGCCCGGCTCCGGCAGTTGAGACGAGCCTTGCCGTCGATGAACCTCACGGAGATCAAGGGAGCCGTCGCCGAAGGCGCCTCGCATATCGAGTACGTCATCCACGTCCTGCTCCGCTTCCTTTGCCAGGCGGTCTATCGCGAGGCACCGGAGCTACACTTCCGGGACCAGCTCGACAACGATCGCCCGATCTCCCGGCAGAGCCTGGGCAAGCTGGGGGAGTTGCTCGAGGCCCTGGCGGAGGAGCTGCAGCGCGACCGGTCGCCGCGGGCGGTCCAGTTCGAACGGGACTTCGCCACGCACCGCCTGGCGCCGGAGGGCGGGCTCGGCGGCCTGCCCAGGCTTCGGAACGCGTTCGCCCATTTCGACCGGGAGATGAACGCCGTCCCCCTGGACGCGGCCCGGCGCCTGGCCTCGGAGTTCTTCCAGCTGGCGTTGGCCTTCCTCGACCATCTCGGCCGGCGCGAATCGCGGGTGTTTCCCATCGTCGTCCGCATCGAGCGGCTGCAAGTGGACCGGTGGGGACGGCGCATCGTCGAGGCGGTGTCGGACGAGGAGGACCCCGACGAGCTCATCTTCACCGATGGGCAGCTCCTGCCGGGCCAGCTGTACTTCATGCATCCGCTCTCGAACCCGATCCGCGTCGATCCCATCCTCGTCGCCGCCGGCGACCTGGAGGGCCGCGCTGACGCCGCCGAGCCGGGGCGCCGGTCTCGCCCCCGACTCGAACGTCGATCGCGGGGAGAGACGCCCGGGTAGCGAGGTGCCGGACGTGTGCCTCTGTAGCGGACCGGCTGTCGGGCCTCCGCCTCCAGCGGCGTCCCCGGACCGCCCCCCTGCGGACCGGGGACCTACCGCCCCTTGGCGGCCACCTTGATCGCCACCTTCATCACCTTCTCAGCGCCCTTGGCCAGGTTCTTCGGCGTGATCCCCTTCTGAAACAGCTTCAGCGCCTGCGCGACAGCCGTCCCGATCAGTGCACCCACATCTTCCGCCGCCGTTTCAGCTGGAAGCAGGCCGGAATCCAGGCCCAGGGGCGCACGCGCATCCTCCGCACCAACTACCGCAATACGGCTCCCATCCTGGAGTTCGCCTACCGGTTCCTGACCGCCGGAACGCTCCAGGCAGACGAGCTGGCGGATATCGATGACGAAACCACGGTGATTCCCCCGGAGGCCGCGCAGCGGAGCGGGCCGGCGCCCCAGGTCCTGCTCACCCCCTCCCCCGCCCACACGATCGCCCGGACGGTCGATCGCGTGAAGGCCTGGCTCGAGCGGGATTCGAGCCCTCGCGGCATCGCGGTCCTCTATGCCTCGACCCAGGGGCCAATCGCCTCCGGGCTCCACGGGCCGGATCCAGGCGACGCTGGTGCATCCGCACATCGTCCGGGTCACCGATTTGATCCCCGATCCCCCTGGACTCGTTCTGGAGTTGGTCGAGGGGGAGAGCCTGGCCACCGCGCTCGCACGCGGGCGGTTCGCTCCGCGCGAGGCGCTGGCGATCCTGCTCCCCGTCCTCGATGCGGTTGGATTCGCGCACGCGAGGGAGGTCGTTCACCGGGACCTCAAGCCCGACAACATCCTCCTCCGGCGAACGGAGCGGGGGCTCGTCCCGATGGTGTCCGACTTTGGCATCGCCAAGCTCCGCAACGGGCTCAGCGCCACCCGGACCCGGGCGGCGCTCGGCACGCCCGCCTACATGAGTCCGGAGCAGGTCCGCTCGCCCAAGGCGGTCGATCACCGGACCGACATCTTCGCCCTCGGCGCGATCTTGTACGAACTCCTCACCGGTCGGCAGGCGTTCGAAGGCGAGACCGATTTCGGGATCCAGCAGAAGATCGTCGAGGGCCGCTTCGAAGCCCCCGAGACCCTCGTGAGCGGGCTCCCGCCACAGCTCTGCGACGTGAGCCGTCGAGCCCTGGATACCAACCCCGAGGCCCGCTTCCAGAGCTGCGCCGAAATGGCTGCAGCCTTGCAGGCCGCCGCGGCCGGACGGTAACCGGGCCGGCGTGGAATCCAGAGCGGTTGGTCAGTACGGGCTCTCGTCGGCAACCCGTCTCGCCCGCTCCCGCGGCTCCGCGGTGCTCTCGTAGGAGAACCGCACGCGCGAGGCGTCGGCGCGGTGCAGGGCCTCCAGGGCCTCGGTGGGAGCGCCGTCGCGGAGGGCCCGGTCGAGACGGGCATACAGGGAGAACGAGGACGCCGGCGCCGACGCATACAGCGCGTCGCGGACCCGGTCGGCCTCGGCGGCGCGGCCGAGGGCGTCGAGACACCGCGCGCGCCACCGGGCGGCCGATTCCTCCACGTGCTTGCGGACCAGGGTGAGGTCGGCGGCGTCGAGGATGGCGAGGCCGGTGGCCGGGTCGCCGGCCTGGCAGTAGGCGCGACCGGCGGCCAGCTCCAGGAAGGCCCGGCTGGAGAAGTCGGAGCGCGGATCCTGACGCACCCGCGCGGCCAGCTCGTGGGCCTCCCGCACCGCGGCGAGGTCGCCCCCGATCCCGACCACCCGGAGCAGCTCACACACCGCCATCGACGCATCGTGCGGGCGGAGCAGGTCGAACCAGCCGTCGACGGCGCGGCGCAGCTCCTCCCGGGCCTCGTCCCAGCGCCGCAACCGCGCCAGCGCCCGGCCGACGGCGCCGCGAAGGCGGAGGTCGCCTTCGTGCTGCGCCCGCGGATCGCGCGGAAGGCGCCAGAGGGCCCGATCGATGAAGGTCGAGAGCTCGTCGGTAGCCCCGTCGGCCGCCGCCTGGACCACGTGGGCGAGGTGCATCTGGGCGATCACCGCGGGGGTCTCCGCCAGCACGGACGTCGGGGGCCAGGGCAGGATCGCCGTCTCGCCCTCGTGCCGGAGGGCGACGGCGGAGGCGAACCCGGCGTAGCCCCACTCCGGCGTGTCGGCGGGAAACAGCTTCTGCACCTCGGAGGCGGCGACGGCCACGTGTCTCCAGCCGAGGAGCGGGACGTCTCCCAACATCGCCAGCCGAAACAGCTGCCGGGCCACCGCCCGGGCGCGCTCCGGCTCCTTGAGTTCCTCGGGGAGCCGGGTGGCGAGGCCGGGGAAGGCGGCGTCGATCAGCTCCGACGCGTCGGCACAGGCCACGATCACCGGCCGCACCGCCACCGGGAACCGCTCGACCAACTGCCGGGCCTCCTCCGCCTGCCCGGCCGCCACCACGAAGCGACGGACGGTGGGGGCGTGGTCGACAACGATCCGCAGCTTCTCCCCGAGCCCCTCGACCCGGCGGAGCCGGCCGTCGTCGTCGAGTTCGGCGGAGGCCACCAGGTCGGCGGGGACCTCCGCGTGATCGACGAGCAGCGACACCCACGCGAGGAGCATCGCGGCGCCGTAGGACGGCCCCTCGAGCCGCGCATCCGCCTCTCCGGAGGCCTGCCAGACGGTGCGGGCCTCCCAGCGGGTCTCGCGAAACAACGGTCCGGCGTCGAAGAGGATCGGCAGGTGCCGCGAGGCGAGACGCTCCGCGCGTCGCGCCGCCTCGCGGGCGTCAGCGTGCAGGGGGATGCGTTTCGGGTCCTGGTCGGGACCGGTCACCGGCTCGAGGCGGAGGAGCGAGCCGCCGGGGCCGCGGGCCTTGACGGAGACGAGCAACACGTGTCCCCGGCTGGGAGGCTCGAGCGGCACCTCGATCCACCTCGCCATCGTCCGCCGGTCCTCGTCGCCCGCCGGCCAACACCAGGGTCCCAGCGCCAGCGCGGTGCGGACGCGGCGGTGATCGAGGCAGCCCACCTCGGCCGCCGGCAGGTCCCGGAGCCGGAGCTCCCCCATGTTTCACCTCAGGCTTCGGGTTCGGCGAACGACGCCCACCAGCGCTCGGGCTCCTGCCGCGCCACCTCGTCCAAACGCTCGTCGCCCGAGAACCGGACCCTGGCGAGCGCCGTCATGCGTAGACTCGCGGCGCGGTCGAGGTTCTCGAGCGAGCGTCTGAGGTCGGTACTGCCGCCGCCCAAGACGTGGGCGACGGAAGCAAGATCGTCGCGTCGGTGGAGCCACTCGCGGATCGCCTCGCGGGACGCATCGGGACCCCGGGCGGCCAGGCCTTGTAGCCAGGGTAATTCCTCGGCGAGGGTGTCGGCCTCGAAGAGCGCGCCCTGCTCCACCCGTCTCCGGAGCGCGGGCGAGACGCCCTCGAACCAACGCATCGCCGCGGTCGCGGGTGTTTCGCCGGCGGATATCATGCGCCGGAACGCCGCCAGGGGATCGCTCGCCGGGGCCCAGAGCCGGGCCACGTGTCCGGCGGCGGTGGCCCGGGAGAGCATCGACGGCGAGCGCGCCAGCTCCCCGACCGTGCGGGCGAGCCAGGGTTGGAGACTCTCCCCGCCGAGCCACGCCTCCAGCCGGACCTCCGGAAGAAATTGCAGATAGGTCACGTCCCCCGCCCTGAAGACGAGGATGCCCTCCGACACGCGGACGTGTGCGGCCTCGTCTCTCGAGTCGACCGCCACCGCCCCCCCGTGCACGACCGCGAAGCGGCCCTGGGCCCGGGGCGGCGTGATTCCGGTATCGACCAGCACGATCGCGGGGTCGCCGGCGGCCCGACGCACCTGTCGGTCGAAGCCGGCGACCCGGACCTCGTTGAAGGAGCCCTCGTCGAGGTAATCCTCGAGCGGCCGCGCGGCGGCGACGCCCCGGCCGTAGGCGACCGGGCCTTCCGGCGCCACGCTGCGCCCGACCTCTTCGAATGCGGTGCCCGGGTCGAACCCGAGGCCCTCGATGACTTCCCGTGGAAGCTCGAACATGACTGCCTCCGGTCAGGTGGACGCCGGCGTCCCGGGATTCTGACACCTGGCCAGGTACTGGAGTGCGGAACGGGCCTTCGCGACGTCGTCGGGGCGGATCCGGCCGGCGGCGATGTCGTCCTCGACCACCCGGGTCAGCTTGGCCCGGAAGCGGCAGTGGTTGGTGTAGAGCCGATCCCGCGCCAGGATGAACGCCTCCTCGGTCGAGCCGGGTCCGACCCCTTCGTCCCGCTCGAGCACCTTCCCGATCGGGACGTCGCGGAAGACGAGATCGGCGAGCTGGCGCCAGGTCCGGGCGTAGCCGGCGCGATACCGTGCCTGCCGGGCCTCGATCACCCGACTCGCGAACGGTTCGAGGTAGTCCTCGATGAAGGCGCGCATCTGCTCGAGGGTGATCCGGTTCTGCGGTTCCGGCTCGGGGGCGGCGACCGAGTCGAGCTCGCCGGGCTCGTCGGCCAGCTGCTCGCGCCGCTCCTTGCGGAGCAGCGAGAGATACTGGTTCACCAACGTGGTGGCGAGATACGCCTGGCAAGCCTCCGGCCCCTTCTCGGTGACCGCGATGCCGGCGCCACCGGGCAGGAGCCGCCGCGCCAGGTTGATCAGGGCAAAGCCGACCACGTCGTCGCGATACGGCTCGGGAACCCGGTAGGACCTGCCGCCCCGGGTGGTAAGCCACCCCTTCACCAGCCGGTTCGCCGCCTCATTCAGCGCGGAGGCCGCGGCGTCGCGTTCTCGCGACTTCGGCGAGCCCAGCCCGCGGAAGACCTCGTCGAGGTTCATCGACGCGCCTCCTTCCCCGTGATCGCTTCGATCCACCGTGCGGCCTGCTCCCGCGCCCAGCCGGGCCCGTCTCCCACCGCCGGCACCTCGCCGCCACAGAACGCCGCGGCGATGGCCCGGCGGGGCTTGCCGTCCGCGGCGGCGGTCGGCAACGAGACGTCCGGATACAGCCGGGGCGAGGTCTCGAGGGGTAACGCCTGGCGCCCCTCCGCCGCCTCCCGAACCTCGTTCCAGCTCTTCGCCTGGCCCAGGGGTTCGCGCAACCGGTTGGCGAGGAAGTCGGCGATCACCACGCCCGGATGCACCTCCGCATCGAACCGGGGCGGCTCCATCGCCACCAACCGGACGTGCGGATCGGCCTCGACCCCGGGGGCGAGAGGGAGCGGCGGCCGGCGTTCGGCGGCCCGCACCGCCCCGCCGACATCGGCGGCGCGCAGGTGCAGCTCGAGGCCCCAGGGAAGGGAGACCTTCCGCTCCGCGGCCCGGACCCAGATCTTGTGTCGCTCGGGCGGCTCCTTGCGGAAGAGCGCCAGGACGCGCTCGAACACCACCTCGAGGAGCGCCAGGTAGCGGTCCCGCGCCGGCCCGTCGTCTTCCTCGCGGATCCGGGGATCCGCCGCCGCCACGCCGAAGACCCGCTCGGGGCCGTAGCGCGCGACCACCTCCTCGAGGACCCGAACGATCTCCATCCGGGACCGCTCGACGAGCCCCCGAAGCGCCTGGGCCTCGGTGGGCAGCGCCCAACGCAACTCCGGCTCCACCGCCTTCAGCTCCTGCCACCGCGGCAGCTCCCCGGCGGCGATCGCCTCGCGAAAGGCCGTCGCCACCGGGCTCGGCGACTCCTCCACCAGACGGGCCAGGCGCTCCAGCGCGGCGGTTTCGATCCCGCGGATCGGCGGCCGCCCCCGGAGCATCCAGTTCGCCAGGTGGAACCCGTCCCGGTTCAGATACAGCGCGTGGGGCGGATACGACACGTCGGGGAAGGAGGTCTGAAGGAGCCGGCGGAGCCAGGAGACGTCTTCGCCCTTCTCCTCCGCCCGGAGGAGGAAGCCGGCGATGCAAACGCTGGCGGCCGGGTCGGAGAAGTCGCCCGACTCGTCCAGGAACAGCAGCCACTCCGTCTCGTTGGACATCCACCCCCCCCCGCGCGAGCGCCCCAGGATAGCCGGACCGATCCGATCCGTCACCGGCTTGCACACTCAAAAAGCGATTTGGAGCTGGCTGTCGAGGCCCCAGGCTTGGACGCATCGACGCGGGGGACCGCGGCGCTCTACCACGCCGCGCGACGAGCGCATTCAGGATCGCCGTCCATCATGGTCCCGCTGTCAGGGCTCCCGTGTAGCCTCCGGATCAGGAGGGGACGGTGGAAGAGAAAGGCGCGGGAGAACTTGGAAGCAGCCGAACGGCTCTTGGGGGGCGACCCCTGCCCGAATGCCGCGGCGTCGCGGGCGTACTACGCCGCCTACCAGGCGTGCTGGGAAATGCTCCGCCGCCGTGGGATCGAGCCGCCGGAGGTTCGGCCGGAGGAGCGGTACTTCCCCCATCGAGAGCTTCCCGGGCTCACCCTCCGCCACGGGGTCCTGGATACGGAGGCCGCTTCCGACCTTAGGTTCCTCGAGACGGCACGCGTCTCCGCCGATTACGACGACGTCGGCAGCCTGGACGTGGCGACCGCGCGAACGGCCATCGAATGTGCCGCGGGAATCGTCCGGGGCCTGGGCGACGCGGAGAACGAATGAACGAGCGCGAGGAGATCAGGCGTCGAGTCCGGGAGCTGGTCGGGGGACGACCGGTGCGATGGGTCGACCGACGTACATCACGGCTGGATTTCGAGGGGTGGGAGTGGACCCTCGAGGCGTTCGACGTGCCGCAGGTGGAGTGGAGGCCGCTCACCCACCAACTGGCGTCGGTATTCGACGCGGTCTACGAACGGCACGGGGTCTCGATCCGCGTCCTCTTCCACGACCCGGAGGCGACGACACGTCACTACGCCTGGGTCCGCGAAACCGGCGGCGACGTCCCCGAGCCGACTCCGGAGGCCGGGCAGGCGTAAACTGTCGCGGCGCCGGCGGCGCCGTGCACCGGGAGTGCCGCCGCGGTGCCGGTGCACGGAAAGTGACCCGGGGTGTAAGCTCGTCGGTCCCCTGACCAGGAGGATCGATGCGGCCGATGCACATCGTCGCCACCCACGAGGAGGCGCGGGCGCTCGTCGACGGCGCCAGCTTCTTCGCCGTCTCCAACTGCGGCTGTCGCGAATCGCGCGGGGGCTGCGCCCGCTCGAAGCCGGACATGTGTCTGATGCTCGTCGACCGGGAGCCGAGCGGGAGCGGCAAACGGACGATCGGTCGGGACGAGGTCCTGGCACACCTGGCCTACGCCCACGAGCACCGGCTCGTCGCCCGCCCCTACCGCGACGACGCCACCCGCACCCGGGTCGAGGGCATCTGCTTCTGCTGCGACGACTGCTGCGGCTACTTCCGCGACATGACCGAGGCCTGCGAGCGCGGGAGCCAGATCGAACACACCAACCTGGCCGCCTGCGACGACTGCGGCTCCTGTGCCGATGTCTGCCATTTCGGCGCGCGGACGCTGCCGGGCGGGCGACTGAAGCTGGACCGGGAGGCCTGCTTCGGCTGCGGGCTCTGCGTGGAGGTTTGCCCGACTTCCTGCATCAAGATGTTGGCCCGTTAGCCACCCCACCGGGCGCTTGCGCGGCCCGTGCGCTTCCGGCAACTACCCGGGCTTTGTGTCTGCACCGGGGGGTCGGATGACGGGCAAGCTGGGTGTGCTGCTGGCGGGGGCGTTGGCCCTCGCCGTGATGGGCTGCGGAGACGATGGGCCGAGCGGAGAACGGGCCGACGGGGGATCCGGCGGTGCCGGCGGGACCGGAGGCACGGGCGGCGACGGCGGAACCGGGGGCGATGGCGGCACCGGCGGCGCGGGCGGGACCGGGGGAGACGGCGGCTCCGGCGGCGACGGGGGCACCGGCGGCGAAGGTGGTCTGGAGGAGGGCTGCTTCGGGACGATCCAGCTCCCCGGCCTCCCGCAGCTCACCACCGGCGCGCCGGTGGGCGTCCTGGCGGCCGCCGACTTCGAGGGCGACGGGGACCTCGACCTCTTCGCCGGCCTGCGCGGCGAGGCGCCGACGATCGTCTACCACGAGAACGTCGACGGCCGGATCGACCCGGTGGCCGTGCAGTTCGTCTTCGTCGTGCCGCCGCCGGCGCGACTCCGCCTCGCGGATCTCGACGGCGAGGGACCTGCGGACCTGGTGGTGATCGGGACCGGCGCGGGTGAAGGCGTCTCGGTGCTCTTCCGCGGCGCGACCGGCCAGCAATCGCTCTTCCTCGGCTGGGACGGCGCGCTCCTCCTCGACGTGGCCGCCGGCGACTTCGACGGCGACGGGGACACCGACCTCGCGGTCTTCGGTGGCGACGGGGTCACGGGCGAGGTCCGCTTCATCGAGAACGACGGCGGGGCCCTGGACTGGGGCCTCGAGCAGCCCACCCCGGGCGCCTGGGGTCCGCACCGCCTGGCTGCAGGCGATGTCGACGGCGACGGCGCGGACGATCTCCTGGTCCTCGACACCGATCGCGCCGCGATCCACCGGATCGTCTTCGCGGAGGATGGCAGCGTCGGCACGCTGCCCGCCTTCTTCGCCGACGCGGCGCCCGAGTCGTTGGCCCTGGGCGACTTCGACGGCGATGGGAACCTGGACCTCGCCCTCGACCGCGGCGTCCTCGCCCTCGGCGACGGCACCGGCACCTTCACCGCCGCGGAGCCCACGGACCTCGAGCTCCGCTCCTTCGAGTTGGTCCTCGCCGACGTCGACGGCGACGGCGACCTCGACTACGTGGGCACCGATCGCGACGGCCTGCTCGAGGTCGCCTACAACCACGAGGGCGCGCTCGCGGAGGTCCGCCAGGTGCACGTGGGCTTCGGCGATCCCGCACCGGCGATCGGAGACTTCACCGGCGATGGCGTCGCCGATCTGGCCATCGGCCGGGTCGGGCTCCACGAGATCGAAGTCCACGAGAACCCGGGGGCCGGGAACTTCCGGGGCCGGGTGCGCTTCGACGACCTGCTCGCCGCCGCCCGTCCCCGCCTCGCGGTGTTCGACCCGGACGGCGAGGGCGAAGCCGGCCCGGAGCTGGCGGTGGCGGCGAACGGTGCCGTGCACCACGTGAGCTACGCCGTCCAGGCGTCCTCCGGCGACCTGCCGGTGCTCGGCGTGGTCGCGACGTTCGAGGTGGAGGGGGCCAGCTTCGTCGACGTGGCCGCCGGCGACGTCGACGACGACGGGGTTCCGGACCTGGTGGCCCTCGACGCCGGGGGAGACCGCTTCGCCGTTTTCGCGGGCGGCGACGAGGGCGGATTCGCCGCGCCCGTGTTCAAGGCGACCGGCGAGGGGGTCCGCGAGCTGGAGCTGGGCGACGTCGACGGCGACGGGCACCTCGACGTGATCGTGGCGTCGGGTGAGGGCGATTCGGCCCTGCTGCAGCTGCACCTGGGGCCCGCCCTGGGCGAGCCGTGGACCCGTTCCCTGCCCGACACGCCGGCGGGGATGGCGGTGCGGGACTTCGATGAAGACGGCCGCGACGACCTGGTGGTCTGGACCGCCGACCAGGTTCAAGTGTTCCAGGGCCAGGCCGTCGGCTTCGCCCTGGCCTACCAGCTCGAGCTGGCCGTCCGCGGCGTCGCGGTGATCGACGGCGACAAGGACGGCCGCGCCGACCTCCTCCTCTCGCCGGTGGTGGGAGAGAGCATTTACCTGTATGCGGGTGTCGAGGCCCCCGCCTGGTTCGAGCAACGGATGATCGAGCCGGTGGCCGGTAAGCCCGGCCCCCTCGCCGCCGGAGACATCGACGACGACGGGTTCGCCGATGCGTTCGTGCTCCTGCCAGAGCGGGGCGCGGTCCAGGTGATCCGCACCGCCGTCGGATACACCATGCGTGTGGCCGAGACGTATCCGGTGGGCCGGCGCGGCGGCACCCTCTTCGACACGGCGATCGTCGCCCCCGATCTCCACGGGGACGGCCAGGCGGACCTGGTCCTCGTCGGCCCCGGCGGCGCCTGGACGATCGCCGGCGAGTGCCGGGAGTAACACCGTCTGCGGCGGTTCCCCGCCCGACCTCGCCTCCGCGGGGTCGGGCGTGCCGTTCCTGGAGAAAGGGGCCAGGGTAGGTGTCGAAGGGGCGAAACCTAGGGGCCGCGGGGCTCGGTCGCGCGCCCGACAGCCGGTCCTGGCGACGCCTGGAGGATGGGCTGGTGCGCGGGCCCCCCGGCGAGCCCTTGATCGCCGCTGCGGGTCGTGAGAGGCATCGCCTTTCCCCTCGTGGAGGACCGAGGTGCTGATCGATCGCGATCCGGCGGAGGTGATCGGAAAGCTCGGCGTGGCGCCCGGCTGCAAGGTCGCCCTCGCCTCGGAGCTCCGGTTCCTGGAGGGGCCGCTGCGCATCCACGGCTGTCGGGTGGTCTCCGCCCGGACGCCCGTCCCCAATGCCAACCTCACCTTCTTGGTGGTCCTCGAGAAGGAGGAGGTCCCCGGCCTCGCCGCCTTCGCCCACCGGCTCGCCGATGTCTCCGCGCTCTGGGTGGCGGTGCCGCGCCGGGGCGCCGATCTGGATGGCCTGCCGCCCCCCGACCGGCGTCCGTGCCTCCAGGATCTCCAGGAGATCTTCGTTCCCCTGGGCCTCTCCGACGACAAGCTCCTCTCCCTGGGCACGCTGCTGGTCGGCTACCGCTTCGTGCGGAAGCCGCCGCCGCTCCGGGCCGAGGGCGGGCCGGATTCGGACCTCGACCTGGCGGAGGAGAAAAAGCGGCGCGCGCCGAAGCCCCGGCCACGGGCGGAGAACCGTAAGACGCGGCGGCGCTGAGGCGCGGGTCGGTGCCGTAGGGAGAGGTCGCACCCTCGCGCTCTCGCCGAAGGACCGAGCGGGCGGTCGCCCGACGGCCCGATCTTCGGCGGCGGCGGGCCGAATCGGCGCTTTTCGGCGGGGACCTCGCGCTGTAAGGTCGGCGCCGGCCGATGAACACCTCCGCTCGCTCCCGCACCTCCCGCTCCGACGGCCGGCGTTCCCGGCGCTTTCGCCGTGTGGCGGGAGCGCTGGCGCTGACCGCGGTGATCGCCGCGCCCCTCGCCCTGGGGGCGGTGGACCTGCCGGTCCGCCTCTCCCTCTCCCTCGCCTGCGTACTGGCGCTGCTGCTCCGCTCCTGGTTCGCCGAGGAACACCTGTATGTATCGGGCCCGGCCGTGGTGTTGGCCGCGGTCACGACCCTGGCCGCCGGCGGGCTCTGGTTCGGGCTCGACCCGGCGACCACCGCCGGAAACCTGACCCGGGCCACCGGGCTCCTGGCGCTCCTCGTCGTCCTGCAGAACCGGGCGGTGGAGTCGCCCCGGGCCCGGCACCGGGCGCTGGTCGCCCTGGCGCTCGGGGGCCTGGCGGTGGCGGCGATCGGCCTTGGGCACTTCGCCGTCGGGGCCGAGAAGTTGTTTGGCTTCTACGCCTACGAGCACGCCCGGCCGAAGCTGCTTTCCACCCTGGGAAATCCGAACCATGCCGCCGGCGTCTTGAACGCCGCCGCCCTCGTGTGTCTGGGGATCGCGGTGGCGAGCGAGCGGTGGGTGTGGCGAGTGGCCTGGGCGATCGGGTTCCTGGCCGCCGCCGCCGCCTCGCTCCTCTCCGTATCGCGGGGAGGGATGGCGGCCCTGGGCGCGGCGGTGGCCTTCTTCCCGCTGGTGGGCTGGGGAGCTCGCCGGGCGGCGGCGCGGAAATCGCGGTCGGAGTTGCAGGAGGATCGGCGGCGGCTGTGGCTGGTCGGGCTTGCCACCCTCGCCGCGACGGTGCTCGCCGTGTATCTGTATGGCGAGTTCCGGCCGGT